>JACQVU010000090.1 GCA_016209585.1 Planctomycetota bacterium | reverse complement strand
GGCGAGCGCGCCGCCCAGGCCGCCGCTGGAAAGGCGCTGCACCTCCTGCACGGTGACACGCAACGGGCCGGAAACGCCCACCAAGTCCTTGTCTTCGTGGTCGGCCGGGAAGGTGGCCCACATTTCCACGACCTGGCCCGCCGCCAACCCCTCCAGAGGCAACTTCTCGGCGGGCTTCGCGGCCGCAGCCGCGTCTTTGGGTTTCTCATCCGGTTTCCCCGGCGCCGTCTCCGGCTTCGCCGCCACCGGTTTCACCGCTTCCTTCTCCTTCGGAGGGGCGGCGCCCTCCCCCGACGGCGAGGGCGGCGGCGGGGCCGCGGCGAGCGCGACACCGTGCCACTTGGGCGAAGCGACCGCCAGCACCACCCCCTCCTCAAGGCGGGGCGAGGCGCCGGGGCGGGGGAACGACACGCTGGCCATCACGAGGTCGCGGGCGCGCGCCGGCTCCTCGACCTTTTCGTACACCATCTCGCGAAGGAAGTCGACGCGCTGCGAGAGGGCCACCACCTGCTTGACGCCCATGTGACCCATGAGGAAACCCGACACCGCCCCGGCCAGCATGATGACCCATTTGATGTACTTCTGGCCGAAGAGCAGCGCGAAGACGCCGATCACCAGCAACCCGACCGCCACCGGCCACCGTTCCGGGTCCTGGCTGAAACTGACGACGAAGTTGATGTGCGAGTCGACGTCGCCGGCCCGCTGCGCCAGTTCGTGCCCCGTGGTCTTCAGCGTCTCGCCCGCCTGCGCGGCGTGGCGTTGGGCTTCTTCCGCGCCACGGGTCAGGGCCTCGTCGGTGATTTTGTCCTGGATCTTCTCCTGGAGGAGAATGAGCGAATGGAGCATGAGGGGCGCCTCGCTAGGGTTTTCTGGAGGAGATGGTGTCGAGCACGCCGGGGACCTCGATGTCGGCGCCGCACTCGGTGCACGCCACGATGGCGCGGGGTTCGTAGTTCACGGCGTTGTAGCGCGCCCGGCATTCGGGGCACTCGAACACCAGCCGCTTCTGAAGTTCCAGCACGTCGTCGACGTTGGCGCCGGTGAGGTAGCCCTTGTTCACGCAGATCTCGCCGAGTTTGAAGTACAACCCGACGCGCTCGCAGTGGGCCTGCTCCCGCACGCACTCGATCACCTGCTCCTCGGTCATGAATCCCCGCTTGATGCAGAGGAAGCCGAAGGTGCGGTCGTGTTTGCGCTTCTCCGCGCCGGTGCTCTCCTCGAACGTCAACCGCTTCTGCAACGCCATGATCTCCTGGAATTGCACCGGCGTCACGAACCCCAGGATTTTCATGATCGACCCGACGTGCTTGCGGATGCGGCTCTGACGCTGGAACTCCAGGCAACGATCCAGTTCGGCCGCGGTGATGTAGCCGCGGTCCACCGCGATCCGGCAGAAGAGTTTCTCCGGGTGGGTCGGCATGCCCCGGACGATCCTCCCTTCCCTACGCCCGCGGACGCCGCGCGGTTCGCGCGTCGCCCGCCGGCGGCGCGCCGCGGCCCGCTAGCCCTGCTCGCGCTCGTAGGCCAGCAACGAGAAAACATCGTACTTCCCCAACCGGCCGCGCCCGCCGAGAAAGGAAAGTTCGATGACGAACACACACGCCGCCACCGCGCCCCGCAGCCGCTCGACCAGTTGGCAGGCGGCGGACACCGTGCCGCCGGTGGCGAGCAGGTCGTCAATGATGGCCACGCGATCCCCCGGCCGCAGCGCGTCGGCGTGGATGTGCAGCGTGTTCGAGCCGTACTCCAGGTCGTAGTCGGCCTGCACGGTGGCGGCCGGCAGTTTCCCCGGCTTGCGCACCATGTGGAAGGGCAGCCCCATCTCGTACGCCACCGTGGCGCCGAAGATGAAGCCCCGTGATTCGATCCCCACCACGCCGTTCAGGTTCCGGCCGGAGAGGTGGCCGGCGATCTCCGCGGTCACCCGGCGCAGCGTGGGCGCGTCCTTGAGGACGGGGGTGATGTCTTTGAAGATGATCCCCGGCTTCGGGAAGTCCGGCACGTCGCGGACCTTCTCGCGCAGCCAGCCGGCGTCGTGTTCAGCCATAGGGGAACTCCCGCGTCCGGTCGCGCACCCGGCGGATTTCCGGCCACTCGGCTTGATGCTCCTCCCACCAGGCGCGCCACTTCCCCGGGTCCAGATCACCTTCACCGTGTCCGGTCATGCGTTGCAATTCGCCCAGCGCGGTGAGGCGCTCTACCGGCCCCCGGTATTGTTCCAGAACATCGATCAAAAGGGGAACAGCGTCGGGGAAATCGAGCCGCGCCAGACCGTAGGCCGCCCAGAAGCGCACCTGCGGATCCCCCGCCGCCAGGAAGCCGCGCAGCGTGGGGATATCCCGATCCGAGCCGAACTCGCCGATCTGGCTGAGCGCCGCGTGCGCCGTTTCCGGGCCGCCGGATCGCGCCACGTCGGCCAAGGCGTCAAAGTCTCCCAGCAGCGCCACGCCGACGGCCCCGGCCATCGCCAGCCGGCCGTCGTCCGACAGGAGCGCGACCAGCAGCGCCTCGCGCGCGGCGGCGCACCCCATGCGCCCCAAGGCCCACGCGGACCAGACCCGTTCCATGACATCGGCGCGGTCGTTGGCCAGCAGCGCCAGCAGGTCGCCCTCGATCTCCCGCGCCCGGAGGTTTCCCAGCGCCGTGATGTAGGGGAGCCGCTGGAAGTCGCCGGGCGCCAGGCCGCGCCACTCCTCCAGCAGCCGCTCCCTGGTCGCGGCGTCTCCCAGCACGCCGGCCGCCAGCACGGCGGAGGCGCGGACGCCATCGTTGGGGTCCAGGAGATGGCGCGTGACCGTGCCCAAGGCCGCGGGATCGCCGATCCGCCGCAGGGCCTCCAGACCGCGAGCCTTCAGGTCCGGCTCCGTTTCCAGGAGCAGCCGGCGCTCGATGGGCGGCACGGCCCGCCGAAGGTCGGCCAGATCGATGGCCGAGTCCAGCCGCATGGCTGCCAGCCGGGCGTAGGCCTCGTACCGCCGCTCCGGGGCCTCGTCATCCAACTGGTCCACCATGGCGTCGACCGGGCCGGGCGCGAAAGCCGATTCCCAGGCCCACACCGGGAAATCGTAGAACGCCGCCTTCAAGCCCACGAAGGGCGCGGCCAGCAGCCACCCGAAGCCGTAGGTGGCGTCGGTCCAGCCGCCCTCCTCCACCACTTCGTCGCGGTTGGAGGTGAGTTCGTCGAGGTTGCGGCTCTCCCCCGCGCCGGCGCACCCGACGGCGATGACGGCCGCCAGGACGAGCGGGAGCACGCCGCGCGCGCCCTTCCTCCAGGCCGCAAAATGCATGGCGAACGCCGGACGCATTCGTGCGATTATAGAGGAAGGAAGGTTCGCCGTGTAGGGACGGCGGTTCGCGAAGGGGCGGCGGGTTCCGAACGTGGCATTGAGGACGCCGTGGCATGAGCGACACGTTCGGCCTCGTCGTCGGCCTGATTCAGCGGGGAGACGTGGGGGTTTCCGCTCACGGCTACGACGAGCTCGCTGCGGATGGTATCCTCGCGCATGAGGTGATCGACGGCGTGCGGGCTGCGGTCGTGGTCGAAGACTACCCGACGTACGCGAAGGGGCCGTGCGTCCTGGTTCGACAGTTCGACCATGGCGGGCGCCCCATCCACGCCGTGTGGGGAATCCCGAAGGGCGAGACGTCGCCCGCCGTGCTGGTCACTGCCTATCGATCCGACCCGGCCCGGTGGACCGACGACTTTTTACGGAGGAGGCCATGAACAAGAGGCCGCAAACAAAGCTGGTGCGCGAGGGCCGGTACGCGGCGGAGGTAGACGTGTATCTCATCGAAACGGGAGACGGCTGGTCGCCGTATCTGTCGCTCGACGACGTGCACAGGCTTGACGACGTACGCGACGCGCTACGGCGCGGCGACATCCAGGCGGCATCCCGGCTTGGTCGCGTGTTCACCCTGACCCCCGCCTCGGCGTGAGAGGCGAAGAGCCGGTTGGCGCGGGTTCATCTTGTCCACACGAATCGTTCATCCGGTCCGCGTTGATGGCGACGAACGCGACAACATGGGAGGGCACGCTTATGCGCAAGTTCGACGCCGCCGAGAAGACGCTGTTCGCCATCGACCCCTGGGCGCTGATCTATCTGGCGGAGAAGGCGCTGGGCGTGCCGCTGGTGAAGAAGCCGCGGGTCGTGCGCGAGCTCGACAGTGACATGTCAGTGGCGGCGCGGGTAGACAAGGTTTTCCTGGTGGAGGGCGAGGGC
>JACQVU010000080.1 GCA_016209585.1 Planctomycetota bacterium | reverse complement strand
CGAGGCGCTCGCGCGGCGTGACGGCTCGCCGGCCGCGGCGCTGCGCATGTTGGGCGTGCCGGCGCACTTCCTCTCCGCGCGCCTGCCGCGGATGTTCCCGCTCGCGGTCGCGCCCGGCGGCGTCGCGGCGGCCGCGACCGCGCCCGCGACCGCGCCGGACCCCGCGGCTGACACCATCGCGGACTTCGCCGACCAGCCGGAAGAGGCGGCGGCGCCCGCCCTCTCCCCGGCCACCCCGGCCGGCGCGGCGCCGGAGCAGGACAATGGCCGCTCCCTTTCGGACGCGAACCCCCCGACCGCGGCCGGGGAGACTCCGATGGACGCGGGGGTGGGCGAGGTGCGCACGGCGCTCCGCGGCCCGCACACCAACGCCGACATCACCGACCAGGTGCGCCACCGGTTGCGCCCGCCCGACGAACCGCCCCCGCTTCCGGTGGTGGCGGACGAGGAGAAGTACGAGGTCGGCCACGAGGTCGCCCGCGGCGGCTTGGGCCGCATCCTGGAAGCGCGCGACCGCTTCATCGATCGCAGCATCGCCATGAAGGTGATGCTGGACCGCTCGGCCGCGCCGGCTGGGTCACCCGAGTCCACGGCCTCCCGCTCCCGCTTCGTGGAGGAAGCGCGGGTCACCGCGCGCCTGGAGCACCCCAACATCGTTCCCATCTACGAGATCGGGTACCGCTCCGACGGCAGGCCGTTCTATACCATGAAACTGATCCGGGGCCGGACGCTCGGGAACCTCATCAAGGGGCTGGCGCGCGGCGAACCGGGCCTGGTTGACGAGTATCCGCTGACGCGCCTGCTGGAGGTTTTTCTGAGCGTGGCGAACGGCGTGGAGTTCGCCCACGCGCGGCGCATCATCCACCGCGATCTGAAGCCCGATAACGTGATGGTCGGCGAGTACGGCGAGGTGGTGATCCTCGACTGGGGGCTGGCCCGGCGACCCTCCGAACCCGCCACCGAGGCCCTGGACGCGCCCGGATTCCCGGCGCTGCCCATGCCGCCACTGGTGGGAGGCGGCCGCCTGCGCCGGCGTGGCGCGCGGAAAAACGTGGCCCGGAACGGTGACGCCGGTTCTCCACCGGCGGACGGCGCCGCCGGCGCGGGCGCGGGCGCGGGCGGGGCCTATGAGACCGGCGTGGCGGCCTCGCCGGAGCGAGACACGCCCGGCGGCGCGACGAAAGAAGGCACCGTGTTCGGCACGCCGGCCTACATGTCGCCGGAGCAGGCGCGGGGGGAGATCTCGCGCCTGGACGAGCGCAGCGACATCTACTCGCTGGGCGCGATCCTGTATGAGATCGTGGCGCTGCGTCCCCCCTACGAGGGCGAGTCCATGGACATCATCGCCCGGGTGCGCGCGGGGTTTCTCCGTTCGCCGCGCGAAACCGCCGGCCGCCGCGTGCCCCGCGAGTTGGACGCCATCGTGACCCGGGCCATGGCCCACCGGCAGGAGGATCGCTACCAGAGCGTCAAGGCCCTGCGGCGCGACATCCGCCGCTTCCTCGAAGGCCGGCCGGTGGAGGCGCTGCACGAAGGCCCGCTCTCCCGCGCCGCGAAATGGGGTGCGCGCCACCCCACGATCTCGGCCGTGACATCCGTGCTGCTGGTGCTCTCGGCCGCCTTCTGGGCGGTCGCCGCCGGGTACGGCCGCGCGGTGCGCGAAGAGCGGCTCCAGCGGCGCGAGCAGGAAGTGGAGCGCGACGCCGCGGCCCAGCGCGAGCGCGAAGAGCGTCGCCGGGCGGCCGAGCGGCGCGCCCTGGCCTACACCCCGTTCCGCGACGCGCGCGAGCGTCTGCGCCGCGGCGACGATCCCGACAAGGCGGTTCCTCTGCTCACGCTCGCGCTGGAACGTGATCCCACCTTCGCCGAGGCGCTCTACGAGCGCGCCCGCGTCCACCACATGCTGCGCCGCGGAGAAGAAGCCGCCGCCGATTTCAGGGCGCTTCGCGACCTGGAACGCGACCAAGGCGGCGTCACCGCCCGCGCCTGCTTCTACCTCGGCCATACCTATCTTCTGCTTCTCGACGACCAGGAGAAGGCCGTCGCCGCCTTCCAGGAAGCGGCCCGCGTGGACCCCGGCGCCGAGACGGCTCCCGGCGCCGAGCGCGACGTCTACGCCCTCCTCGGCGGGGCCATCGCCCTCATGCTCGAAGGCCGGCTCGACGAAGCCGCCGCTCACGCCTCAGCCGTGGCGGATCGCGCCGACTACCTCTGGGAGACCCACTTCGTCCGCGCGTACATCCTGGCCGCCATGACTTCCGACGCCGAGAAGACCGACCGCGCCAATCCCAAGGGCCGCCAGGCCTTCGATCTCTACTCCCGCGTCATCGAACTCGACCCCACCAACGCCTGGGCCTTTAACAACCGTGGTCAACTCCGCCACGCCTGGGGTGAACAGGTCGAGGCTGAGGCCGACTTCAAAAGCGCCCTCCGCACGAACCGCGGCTACGCCGGCGCGCTCGTCAACCTTGGCGTCCTCCTGCTCCGCGAGCGCCGCCTGGAGGAGTCCCGCCAACTCCTCGAAGAGGCCGTCCGCCGCCACCCCCGCTTCGTTCCGGCCTATCTCGCCCGCGCGTCGCTCCTCTTCGAGACCGGCGACCGCCCAGCCGCGTTGCGCGACTACGACACGGCGATTGACCTCCAGCCGGGGAACGTCGCGGCGCTCATGAATCGCGCCACCGTGAAACTCGCCCTGGGAGCCGTCGTCGACGCGCGCCAGGACTACGACATCGTGATCCTCTACCAGCCCGACCACGCCGGCGCCCACGCCGCCCGCGCGCGGCTGCTCGCCCACCGCCTCGGCGAACCTGAGGCCGGCTACTATGACTACACCCGCGCCCTCGACGCCGAGCCGAACAACCGTGACGTTCGCCTCGAACGCGCCCTCCTGGCCCGCGACCAACTCCTCGACGCCGCCCGCGCGCTCGAAGACTTCAGCCGCCTCGTTGAACTCGCCCCCGACGACCCGATCTACCTCACCGAGCGCGCGGCCCTCTTCCACCTCCGCTTGAACGACCTTCCCGCCGCCGAGCGCGACTACCAGGCCGCGATCTCCCTTCAGAAGAACAACGCCGAACCCTACGTCGGCCTCGGTTTCCTCTCCCTCGAACAGCGCCGCGCCCAGGAGGCCGCCTCCAACCTCCTCCTCGCCTGGCGGATACGGAGAGACCCGTCCGTCGCCTTCCACCTCTACTACCTCCTCCGCTCGCCCGCTCCCCCCGAAACCGACCCAAAAAACCCCGGCGACGACGACCGCGCCCGCCGCCGCGCCGCCGTGGCTGACGCGCTGCTGCGCGAGACCCTCACGCTGCCGGAGTGCGAACCGGGAACGTTCCCGCGCCTGGTCGCCGACTTTCTCGCCGGCCGCGTCGCTGAAACCGCGTTCCTGGAAGCCGCGGCCAAGGTCTTCCCCGGCGATCCGCCGGACTCGCCCGTCGCCGGCCGCGAACGTTTCTGCCAGGCCCGCTTCCACGCCGCCCGCCGCCGCGCGCTGGACGGCGACGCCGAGGGCGCCCGCGCCCTGCTGCGCGAGGTCGCCGCGGACGCCCTCCCCGACTGCCTGGAGTATCGCCTCGCCAAGGCCGAACTCGCCGCGGCTGAGCGGTGAGCACGCGAGTAACCGCCCACCTCCCCCTCCTTGCGGAAAATTCCATGTTTTCGTTTTTTCGTTTCCCATGATCCATCTGTCATGATCTTATACCGCGCATAGCGGGGATCGTTCCGTCCTGTCAGGGGTGCAGGGAGCGCGACGCCATCATCGCCGCCTCACGAGAGCAGGTGGCGACGGTCACGACGCACAGTGGGGTTCGAGCGCGGCGTCGTCGGACGAGGCGAACGCCTTCCTGTTGAAGAAGTCGAAGCGCCCCACGCCGTCGGCGCTGAAGTTCTCGCGCTCCTCGCTGCCTTCGTCGGGGAGATCGCGCCGGTCGACCGAACCGCCGATCTTGGCCGAGACGAAGGCCAGCGCCGCCCGCGCGCCGCCATAGAGCAGGCCGCCGGCGATGAAAGGCACGGAGGCCTGGAACGCGGGGCCGATGGCGCCAAAGAGAATTTTGTTTTTGTCGGTTTTCTGCTTGCGTGGTGGTGGTGGTGGTAGTGGTGGTGGTGGAATTCTTGCATCGTGGTGGTTTGGACTGCGTTTTCTTCTGAGAGTGCATTGGGAAGGTGTCGTGCCTTCTTGAACATGTGCATCTTACGGAGTTGGGCACGCACCACCCCGCGACTTGGACGCCTCGTGATGATGAGTTCCCAATTCTCCTCAAAGCGGCTCGCGCAGAAAGCCATTCACGAGAAGAAGATCACGGCCTTGCCCGCGCAAGGAACGCGTTCTTGTCGGCGGTTTGAAGGATTTGCACGATGCACGCGGGTCTCCCTCCTTCTCCTGGGGCTGTGGGTTACGCTGTGTTCGGTCTGGGGGTGTTCTGGGCCGTCGCTCTCCAAAAGGGAAGCGGCGGAGGCAAGGATTCGCGATATCCCTGTCTGGTCTAAGAAAGAGGCGCAGCGGTTCGGCGTCGCAATTCGTTCCATTGAGAGTCACGAGCAGCTCATGGTTGACGGCCAACCACTTCTGGATGACCAGAACAAACCAAAGTTCGGCACTGCGGTTAGGTACCAGTACTATCTCCAACTCTCCCAAGTCGTGGAGGCTCTGCGAAAGAAGTTCCAGGACAAGCCGTCGAATGAGCCGGTATCCGTTGAGATTCGAATCAGCAGCATGATAGTTCCGGATGACGGTCTCGGTGGGGATAGGTAACTTTACTGGGTTTGTTCAGGGTCCGCGGTTTCCCGCAGCCTCGGTGCAGATGCGGCAGCCAGGCGAATGACTGGTTCGGCAGTCGTTCCGGCAGATTCGTCGGCAGGGGAGGTGCGAAACCAATCGTTGTATTCTGGTTCCGCGAGCGAAACACTCAACCTGTATTTCACCCTCTACGAGGACGACGGTTTTTCAGCGTCCGAAGCGGCTAAACTGCTTTCCCTGACGGATGAAGTGGGAAAGTCGCTCACAGCAAACGATCTGATGCCGACCCCAGATAAACTCGTGAGGTACTTACCGTTAGCGCAAGCTTTTCTTGATTTTGTCGAGTGGGTTGATCCGGATGATCACCTGATCACTGCTCGTCTGACGCTCCACCGCGACAGGTTCTTCGTCCCCCTCTCTGTCGAGAGTCTCTGGGTGGCTTCGGGTGACGCCCAGGTGTTTTTCAGTGTGACTGTAGACGAATTCACATTTTATCACCGTGCAGACCCTGCGCTACTCGATCTGGGTGT
>JACQVU010000081.1 GCA_016209585.1 Planctomycetota bacterium | reverse complement strand
CGACACCGCGGCCCGCCGGACGCCGGCGGCGCTGATGTACACTTCGCTCGCGCCTGAAATCGACTGGTAAAGCCCCGTGTCACTGTCGCCCACGAACGAGTAGGCAGGCGCCGTGAGCGTGCCCGCCATGCCCGCGGCCATCTGCGTGGCCGACACCGCCAGCAGCGATGCGCCGCCCCCCGCGACGTTCAACTGGTCCGCGCCGGGCGAGTAGATGCCCGTGTTGGTGTCACCCGTCCAACTGAACGCCGGCGCGCCGACCACGCCCAGCGTTCCCACCAGCAGCCCAACGCTCGACACGGTGGCCCGGCTCACGCCGCCGGTGGCCAGGTCCAGCGTGCCCACGGCCGAGAGGAACAGCCCCGTGTTCGTGTCGCTGCTGAAGCGGTAGGCGGGAACCGCCGCCGATCCCATGCTGCCCACGTATGCGCCCGTGGTTGAGACACTGAGCAGTCGCGCCCCGCCGCCGGCGACATCCCACACGTCGGCCGCGGAACAGTAGAGACCGGTGTCGGGATCGCTGATAAAGGTGTAGGTCGGCCCCGTGGCCACGCCGAGCGTCCCCGCCGCCAGGCTGCCGGTGGAGACTTGCAGCGCCTCGATGCCACCGGCGGAGATCGTGATGACGTTGGCGGCTGGGGCGGAGAAGCCGGTGTCGGGGTCGGAAACGAACGACCAGGCCGGCGTGGCGGCCGACCCCGTCACCCCCGACCGCGACGCCGCGGCTGTCACGTCGAGCGCGTTGACGCCGGCCGCCGCGAAGTCGAGCGAATCTGCGCCGGCGCTGTAGACGCCGGTGTCGCCGTCGCCGATGAAACTGAACGGCGCCGCGCTCACCGTTCCCGTCACCGGCGACCGTAAGCCGGCCGCCGTGACGTTCAGCGCCATCGTGCCCGCGACCGCGAAATCGACGTTGTCGGCGATGGATGAGTACCACCCGGTGTCGGCGTCGCCCACGAAGGACCACGCCGGGGCGGCGGCCGAGCCGATGGTCGCCAGCCGCGGCCCCGCGCTGGTGACGTTGAGCCGCTGCACGCCCCCGCCGGTGAGCGCCACCGTGTCGGCCGCCGAAGTATAGACCCCCGTGTCGGCGTCGTTCACGAAGGTGTACGCCGGCGCGCCCACCGCCCCCGTGGCCACCGACCGGAACCCCGCGGCCGAGAGGTTCGCCCGTTGCGCGCCGCCGGTCGTCAGGTCCAGGTTGTTCGCGCCCGACGTGTAGAGGCCGGTGATCGTTCCCGAAAGCCAGGCCACCGCCGGAGCGCCCGCCGAGCCGGTGAGATTGAGCGCCAGCCCGGTGGCCCCGGCCGTCGCCCGCGAAACGCCCGCCGTCACCAGGTCCAGGCTGTTCGCCGCCGACTGGCTGAGGCCGGTGTTCGTGTCGCCGATCCAGGCGTACCCCGGCGCAGCCGCGGAGCCGACGGTGCCCGCCAGGATCCCCGCCGCGCCGACGTTGAGCAGCCGCGCCCCGCCGCCGGCCACGTCAACGTTCCCCGCGCCGGAGCGGTAAAGCCCCGTGGTGGTGTCTCCGGAGAAGGTCAGCGAAGGCGAGGCGACGGAGCCGGCGGGCAGCGTCAGCGCGCCCGTCATCGTGTCGGCCGTGACGTTCAGATAGGTGGAGGCGAAACCGTCGGTCGGCAACCGCGCCGCGGCGAGTGAACCGGTCGTGAAGTTGGTGGCGTTGAGGCTGGTGAGACTCGCGCCGCCCACCGCCGGCATGCTTCCCGATGCCTGCAACGACACCAGTTGGTTCACGCCGTTAAAGGTGTTTCCCAGCAGCGTCACGTTGGACGACAGGCGGGCGTCAGCCAGCGCGCCCGCAGTGAAGTTGGCGGCGTCGGCGAAGTAGGAGGGGACGTTGGTTTGCAGCCGCTCCGCGCTCCTGGTGTGAAGCACGGCGCCGGTGGAGGGGGGCAGGGCGAGGCGCGGGGCAAGTATCTCGCCGTTGATCTCCAGTTCCAGGTAGACATTGGTGTTGTTTTTGAAGCAGTCCGCGAGCGTCGATTCGGATCCCGGCGTGAGGTTCGAGCCGATCCCCACGGCGTAGCGCCCGTCGGTGACCGTCACCTGGCCCCCGCTGCCGGATGTACGGGTATCGGTGATCAGCAACGTCCCGGCGCTCTCCGCGTCGAAGAAGCGGAAGAGGAAGTTCTGCCCGCCGCCGAGCGGGACGACGTTGGCATCGACCACCATCCCCTCGAAGTCCAACCGGTCGAGCGGATCGGTAGCGAGGGCAACGTCGGCGAGAATCGCCAAACCGAACACGAGCGCCGATTTGAACGCGAGGCGGAGCATAGCAGCATATATATTGGGAGCATTACGGCGCTCGCTCAAGAAAAATGACTTTTTTTGACAGAAAAAGTTTCATGAAACGGCGTAAATGAGACATGAGACCATTTCATGAAAATGGGAAAAATAGCCCAAGACCAAACTTCGCGCCTGCTACTGCGTTAACTAACTATGATACCATGCCGGTCACTGACGCTCACGGCTCTTGTTGGGCAGGAACCCGGACTTGAGCGACGGGGGGGCCAATCGCCAGTGACCGCGGACAAGAGGCAGTGACGTGCGAGCCTTGTTGTATGTCGTCAGCGTGGCGCTTCTCGCGGCTGTGGGGGGCGGGGGCGCGTTCTACGTGCTGAACCCCTCCTACTTCGCTCTCCCGGTGGATGCCGAGCCGGAGCCGGTAAGGCCCCAGGTGCTCAAGCCGGAAGATCCCATCGCCGAGTACACCGACTTCATCAAGGGGCTGATGGACCTCCGGGTGGTCAAGGTCGCGCCGGTTGCCGCCCCCACCGTCTCAGGGACTATCCCTGACATCACCCCGCCGCCGCCCGCGCCGGACAAGGCCCAGCAACTGTTGCAGGAGTTGAAGGACCTGGTTCCGGTGTTGCATGTCTTCGTCTCTTCCGTGCCGGAGAACTCGGCGATTACCGTCGAGCAGACGACGAAGGAGAAGCAGAAGATCCACTGCGTCTATCGGCCGGGCGACTGGTTGTTTGAGGACGACAAGGGGCTGCCCGTTGACGGGGAGATCCTCGACGTGGGTTGGAACTTCTTCACCGTGCGGTACAAGGGGCTGACGCTCACGTACGACTTCAAGCCGGCCGAGCCCTTCGCGCCCGCCGATTTCGCGGGTTTGGAACTCAGGGACGAGGCCGCCGCGGCCTTGATCGGCGCGGGCGCGGCCGCGGGCACGGGGGCCGAAGCCTCCGCCCAGTCGGCGGCGGGCGCGCCCCAGCCGGGGGCCAGCGCCGGGGAGCCGCCGCTGCCCGCGGGCACGCCGCCGATCCCGGTCGAATGGGACGGCAAGACCCGCCAGTTAGACCCGGAAGGCAACCACTGGCTGTTCGCGCAGACGGAAGTGGACCAGATGAACGAAGAGACGCTGGTGAACGCTCTGAGCGTCGATTCATCCTACAACGAGGCGGAGAAGCGGTACGACGGCTTAAAGGTGATGCGCATTCCGGAAGGCCACGTGGCGCGGCGGGTGGGCTTTGGGGAGGGAGACGTGCTCAAGTCGATCAACGGCCGGCCGGTGAGCAATATGAAAGAGGCGCAGACCGTGGCGCGAGAGGAGCGCAACGCCGGCCGGACCACGTTCGTGGTGGTTTTCACGCGCAAGGGCGTGCAGCAGACCAAGACCTTCCGGATCAAATAGGCCCGTCAGCCGTAGGGCCGCCGGAGCGGAACGAGGTACTCTTTCTCTTCAAACGGCGTCAGCGTGGCCGGGTGGGGACGCTCGAACTCTTTTTTCACCGGCTCGGCCAGCGGGGTGTCGGTGCTGTCGTGGGGGTAGATCGGCACGGCGTAACCCGTGGGGCGCGCCCGGTACGCGAAGTAGACGACTCCGGCGATGATCAGCGCCACCAGCGCCACGGTGGCCAGTTTCTGCATGCTGAGGGTGGTGGCGGCCACCTCTTCGCGGTCGATCTCCAGCGTGGTGGCCTTGGTGACCTTGTCGAAGGTCAGGTCCATCTCCGAACCGCACACCGTGCAGTAGAGCTGGTTCGGCGGCATGTCGGCGAAGCAGGTGGGGCAGCGCATGGCGGGCGGTCAGGCGGCGATCAGGACCACTGTTTCGTCCAGCGGTCCCGAACCTCTTTCCGGGGATGGAAGGTCTCGGGCGGGAAGTTGGTGAAGAACCCCTCGAGCACGCTTTTCACGCGCTCGGCCAGGGTAAGGTTGCGCTCGCGCAACTCGGCCACGGCGCGGGGTTCGTTGTAGCCGGTGGCGAGGGCGTCGAACATGGCGCCGGCGTAGACCGCTGTTTCGTCGGCCGTGAAGGCGCCCGTCGGGTCGCTGACGCCCGCGACGAGATCGCCGAAGGCCGTGACGAAATCGGTCAGGCGCTGCTCGTCGCGCAGCGGGTGGGAGGGGCCGGCGCGTGCGCCCACCACCGGGTCCAGCGCCTGGACGAAGCGCGCCTGGACCTCGATGGAGGTCCGCAGCCGGTCGAAGTTGAGGTCGGGGGTCTTCGTTGGCCACGTCGAAAGCGGCGGCTCGCCGCGCGCCGCGTCCACCAAGGCAAGGATGGCCGTCAGGTGGGGGTGAGCGCTGCGCGCGCCTTCGGTCACGAGACCTTCGTTGTCCGGCAGCACGCGGAAGAAGGCCGCCTCCGCGGGTTGCAGGGGAGGTGGCCGGAGGAAGGCGAGATAGGCCTCGCGCAGGAAGATTTCGCCCCGCGCGCCGATCCGGCCACGCGCCGCGCCGTCGCGCAACATATACAGAATGTACTTGGCGGCCTCGGCGCGCGAGGGGGGGCCGCTGTCGCCGTACCGGCGGGCGCGGTGGCGATCCAGGAACCAGGAGACGTGGTTCAGGCGGTGCAACAGGCCGATGGGGAAGGCCTGCTCGTTGGCCTCTGAGGTGAAGTAGCCGCTGGTGGCGCCGAAGGCCTTCTGGTCTACCTGGGAGGCGAGCGCCAGCGCCATGCGGAGGACGTAGAGGTGGCGGTTGAAGGCGAGCACCCGTGGGTCATCCGCGGGAAGGGCCGCGGGCGCCTTGAACACGCGCCGGACGTAGGCCGGCGCCTGGTCGAGTTTGATGTCGTCGCGCTCCACCCGCGCCGCGATCGCGCGGTACTCGGCGGCCAGAGCGTCCAGCGCGCCCGGGGCGGGCGGCGCCAGGCCGGCGGAGAGGGCGAGAAACCGGTCGTACACGTCGCGCAACTGCGCGGCGTAGGCGCGGACGATGTTGGCGTGGGGGTCGAGCCAGGGAAGGCCGTACCGCGCTGATCCCTGGAACATCTCCAGCGCCTCCGCCCACTTCCGCTCGCGCGCCAGGCAGACGCCCAGGCCGTTGCAGGCGGCGGCCGCGGCCTCCAGCGTGGGCACGCGGGTCTCGCGGTCGGCGTGATCGGGGATCTCGCGCGAGTTGGGGGGCGAGATCGCCTTGTGGAAGAACCGCTCGGCCTCGGAGCGCCGGCCGAGTTCCAGGCAGGCCAGCCCGGCCACCGCGGCGGCGTCGGCGTTGCGCTCGGCCAGCGGCTCGACCACCGCCAGGGCTTCGCCCATCTGCTCGCGCAGCGCGGCCTCGCGCGGGGCGGACAGGGCCTCTTTCATCAGGATCACCGCGCCGCCGATGACGTGGTTGGGCGCGCCTTCGCGCCGGCCGGCCGCGCCGGACCGCAGCGCGTCGTAAACCTTGCGGGCGTCCTGGAACTTGCCGCCGTCAACGTAGATCTTGGCGAGAACCTCCTGCGCCGGCGGGAAGTCGCCGGCGTAACGCGAGGCCAGGTCTTTGAACTCGGTCGTGGCCGCCTTCAGGTCGCCGGCCTGGTAGGCCTGCACGCCGCGCGCGTAGCCGGTGTTGATGACCACCCCGCTCCATGAGGCCAGGGAAAGCCAGAGCGCCCCCTGGAACGCCAGCACCGCGCCCCAGAACAGCGCCACCCCCCGCACGTCGAAGCGGAACTTGCCAACCTTCATCGGAAAAGCAGTTTGCAGACCACCAGTTCTTCCGGGATGGGACCGAAGCGGCGGGAGTCCCGCGCCCCGGTCGGGGCGCCCCGGCGCACGTCGTTCAACACGAACAGGTGACCGCGGGGCACGGTGATCTCCGGCATCTCCACTTCGTCGGAGACCTGTTTGGCGCTGACGTAGTCGGTCTGGTCCGGCCGCGAGCCGTTCACGGCCAGTTCCCCGCGGGCGATCCGCACCCGGTCGCCGGGAAAGGCCACCACGCGCGACAGCAGCATCTCCGCCCAGGGCACCTGCACGCCCGCCTTGGTGTCAGGCGGGCGGAACAGAATCACGTCGTTCAACGCCAGGTCGCGGATGCGGTTGCTGGTCTTCACCACCACCTGCACGCTCCCGGGCGACTTGGTGGAGATGCCCTGCGCCTGCCGCTCGTCCAGCGTGTGCACCGAGTACCGCGTGCCGACGAACGCCATGACCAGCAGCACCGCGGAGATCACCGCGACCCGGACGTAGAAGCGGATGTTCTTCATGGCCTCACCCCTCGGCCACGCGGATCACGTCCACCGGAGCGTCCAGCCCCTTCACGTCGACCGGCGCGCCGCGGGAGAACTTGATGCTCCAGCCCTCCACCTGGGAAGGGTCGCGCTCGATCTCCCGCTTCACCATCTCGAAGGTGCGGCGGGAGATGAGCGTCTCGCCCGGTCCGGCGATGGAGCAGAGGCGCGCGCCCAGGTTCACCGGCATGCCCAGCACGGTGTAGTTGGTCACCTGCGACGAGCCGACGCAGCCCACCACCATCTCCCCGGTGGAGACGCCGATGCCGAGCGGCAGGCTGGGCAGGTGGCTCTCGGCCCACGCGGCCATGAGCCGGCCGTGGGCGCGCTGCATGGCGAGCGCGGTGAGCACCGCCCGCAGGGCGTGGCCGCGCTGGGGAATAGGGGCGCCGAAGAGCAGCATCACTTCGTCGCCGATCACTTTGTCAATAGTAGCCTCGTTCTCGAACGCCACCTTGGTGGCCGCGCTGATGAAGGCGTCGATCACCGTCCCCACCGTCTCCGGCTCGGCCGAGGCGCACATGTGGGTGAAGCCGCGAAGGTCCGCGAACAGCACCGTGAGTTCGTAGCGGTTGCGCTGGAAGAAGTCGACGTCGGGCGTCTCCATCATCCGCTCGATGATGGTGGGAGAGACGAATCGCTCGAACACCTCGCGCAGGCGCCTGACGCCCGTCACGTCCTGCACCAGGATCTGCACGCAGTTCGCCGGCAGCGGGATCACGGCCACGCGGTAGAAGAGCGTCGCCTTCGATTCCGGGTCCACCCATGGGCGGGTGACCTCGATGGCCTCGCCCGACTTCCCCACCTTCTTCACCAGCAGCGCCAGAAGACCCGGCCCCCACTCGAACTTGTCGAAGTCGCTGAAATGCTGGCCCTCCGCCTCGGCGGCCTCAATCAACAGCGATCGCGCCATGAGCGAGTTCATGTAGAAAACGACCCCCTCCGGATCGATCTGCATCACCCGGGCGTCAATGCCCTTGAGCGACACCATCTGCCCCGACACCGGCTTGATGGCCGGAATGTTGGGGTCGGAGCGGTTCGGCTTGCTGTCACCGGGGCGGGAATCACGCGCGGCCATATCGCGCCATGGTATCGCCCAACGGCGAAAAGGCAAACGCCAACGGGCGGCGCCGAGCCCGCTCGGTCGTTTCCCCGCCCCTTGCTGAGAGAGCAACCGCTCGCGAACGGGAGCACCCCTCACGCCACGGCGTCAAAAATCTCGCCGACCACAGCCTGGAACTTCTTGGCGAAACTCATCGCCTCCGGCGAAGGCACCGAGCGGATAACTTCCTTCGTCTCGGTGTTCACCACCGACGTCGTGATACGACTCAACTCCTCGTCGAACGTGAAACTCAGCGTCCGCCGCGCCAGCGCCGGGTTGTCGGGCGGCGGCTCACGGTTCACGTTCTCAACCACTACTTCCGCCCGCCCACGATCCACCCGCAAGCCCACCGGCGGCGGCGTCACGCTCTCCACCGACGGCGCGGAAGCCGGCGCCGCCGCCTCAACGGGCCGCGGCGGGGGAGGAGGGGAAGAAGCAGGAACCAAAGAAACCGTGCCAAGTTCCATGACAGCCAAGCCTCGACGGCCTATTTAAAGAAGCCGTCTCAAATGTCGGCTTTTTTGGGATAATCCTTTAGAATAGCCGGCAAAACCGTGAGTCGTTGTAAGGGGTTGGAAACAAAAGGGTTGTGAAGCACTGGATCGCCGCCGCTCCCGCCGTTGTGGCAGGCTGCCGGGGGGGATGGTATCGTGATGGGG
>JACQVU010000084.1 GCA_016209585.1 Planctomycetota bacterium | reverse complement strand
CGCCTGGACGGCCGCGCGGCGTATCTGGCCGCCGACGGTGGACGCCGGTGCGCCGGCGACGCCGGTGGCGCCACCGCCGCGGCTCGCTCCGCGGCCGCCGCTCTCCGCGCCCCCGGGCGGTGTTGACGAGGTGGTGATCGACCCCGCGTTCGACCCGCCGGACGTCCGGACGATGTTCGACGGCGAGCCGGTTCTGCCGGACCTGGGGGCCGACGGCGACCTTGCGTCAGACGTCTTCCTGCCCGCGCCGGAGGCCTTGGCGCCCGACTTCGTGCTCCAGTCCCGTGGAGAGGTTCCCGGTCTGCTCCAGGGCGGCGACCCCGAGTTGCAGGCCGCGCTTGACGCGCCGGCGCTGCAGATGCACTTCCTGAACCGCGGCGCCGACCTCGCGGACCCGACCCGCGTCTCCATTCACGTCCGCGCCTGGCGCACCACCGACGCCCGCCGCGCCTACCACCTCGCGCGCCGGCGCATCGAGAACGGCGGCGTGTTCCCGGTCTACTGGGCCGGGCGGGCCTGCGTCGCCGTGCTTCCCGCGGTCGTGATCCGCGGCCGCGGGCTGAACGCGGCGCTGGTCAACCGCTTCGCGGCCGCGCTGCCGCGCCTGCACCCCACGCAGAGATACAAACTGACGATCAGCCACTTGGCCGAAACGCCGGCCGCCTCGCTCTGGCTGCCGGGGCGGGAGCGGTACGCCGGCGCCACACAACTCGCCGCCTTCTCTCGCGCCGTCGGCCGCCCGCTGGAGTGCGCGCTGATCAAGGAACTGTTCACCCGCGAGCGGCCCGACGACGACGCTTGGCGCCCGCTCTTTGTCCGCGCGCTCTGCCTGCCCGCCGGCTCCTCGGCCGCGGCCGCGGCGTTCGACCTCGCCGGTCGCCGCGGGCGCGAGACCTCGGGCGCGATGGTCGTGTTTGGCGCCCGCGACCGCGTCCTGTTCGAGATTCACGCCCCTTCGCGCGTCGCGGCTGACCTGGTCTTCTCCGTCCTCGGCCTCAACCGGCCCTGGTAGCGCGCCAGCAACGTCGGAACGCGATCCCGGCCAAGCCACAAGCAGCCCCCGGGCGCGGCCGGACTCACTTCTCAGGCCGCCTTGGCCAGCGTCGGCGCGTCCGCCGCCGCCAGCATGGCCGCGGCATCGAAAGAGGCGGTGCCGGCGGGCGCCTGGGCGACCCCAACCGCCGTCTCCGCCACCGCGGGCACCGCCACCAGCCGCGTCGGCTGGGAGCGCGGCTTCTGCTTCTGGAGGGCGACGTTCATCTCGAAGATGCGGCGCAGCACGTCGGACTTCTCACGGAAGCGCGGGTCGTCTTTCTTCACACCTGGCGCGCCGAGCAGGTCGAGGCGCGCGGCCGCGCCGTCGCCGGTCAGCGCCGCGGCGCGCAGGCGCTCGATCTCGCCCTCGGCGCGGGAGAGCGCGCCGGAGAGTTTCGTGAGGCGCTGCTCCAAGAGCAGGATGCGCCGCTTGTTGTCGACCGCCAGGTTCTCGGGGGCGTACTCGGCGGCGGTGGCGGCGAACACCTCGTCCACCTGGTCCGCGACGCGCTGCTGGACTTCGGGCGGCAGAGCGAAGTCGGAGCCGAAGGTGGGAAGGTCGGCGCGCAGGCTCTGGATCTCGGTCGCCAGGTTCTCTTCCACGGCGTCCACGCGCTTGGCGACGGGGTCGAGGCGGTCGTTCTCCAACCGCACGAACTCCGCGGCCAGCGAGGCGCGCACCTCTTCAATGTCGCGGCGGGCGGCGTCGAGACGGGCGCGCACCGCGCGCCCCTCGCCGATCTCGGCCACGCGGCCCAGCAACCACTCGCAGCGGTCGTCGAGGATGCGGAACATCCGGGCCGCGAGCCCGAACTTGCCCATGAAGGCGTCGTGGTAGGCGCGCTGGGCGGCGGAGGCGCCGCTGGTGATGCGCTCCTGGGTGAGCGCCTCGGCCCGCGCCAGGAACTGCTGGAACCGCTCGCCCATGCGGACGCGAGCGGAGATGAGGTGGTCGTAATACCGCGTTTCCAGGTCGCCGCGCAACTCGCGCAAGTCGGCGACCCGCCGGCGGGCGTCGACCTCGTTCACCAGCATCGACAGGTAAAGCAACCCCGACATGGCCAGCGCGGCGCCGGCGGCCGTGAAGAACTCCGCGCGCCAGGAGGCCACCTCCAGCAACTGGCCGACGGGAACCGCGCCCGTCGCCCACGCGGTCAGGTTGGCCACCAGAAGCCCCGTGGCGAGCAGCGTCGGCGGCGCCAAATAGGCCAACGGCCATGCGGACTGGAGGCGGGCCAGAAGGCGATCAAGGCGGGTCATGGCGTTCCTCTCGCGCCGGGCCGCGGCGATCCAGGGGGCGCGGGCGGAGCCGTCAGCCCCGCGCGGCTGGGCCGTGCGGCCGGATCAAAACGGTGACGGCCCCCGGGCGCGCACGCGCCCAAGGGCCGTCTTGTTTATCGACCGTCTGTGCCGACCGCTTGACGAAAAGGAGGCTGGCCGCGCCGCTTTCACCGGGACGGGCGGGGCGACCCCGCCCCTCACCGGCCAGGGCTACCTCCCTTTGACGATGACCTCTTCCTTCACCCCCAGCGCCTTGGAGATGTCGCGATGCAGCCCGGCGGTGAGCGGGTGGTGCCCGTTCTCGATGGAGGAGAGGTAGGAGCGCGTGATGCGCAACTTGTCGGCCAGGCTCTGGCACGAGAGGCCGCGCCAGCCGCGCAGGCGCTTGATGATCTCCCCGGCCGGCAACCGCGGCATGCCGTCGATGAACTTCTTGTCAACGTCCTTCACCGAGACCGCGGTGAAGAAGCCCAAGTCCACCTTCAGCACCTCCGACACCCGCCGCAGCAGTTTCTCGGTCGGCGGGTTCATGCCGTTCTCCACCGAGGAGATGTACGGACGCGAACGGCCCGCCGCCTTGGCGAGATCGTGACACGACATCCCCCGGTAGTTCCGGAGGCGCTTGATCCGCTCGCCGATGACCTTCCGTTTCGCTTCGAGCTTCTCCCGCATTTCGTTTCTTCGCCTTCTTCTGAACGTCCACCGGCGCCCGGCGAGACCAGCCACGCGCCGCCGTTGTCACCAGGCCACCGGGAGCCTCACGGCTGGCGAAGCACGCCCTCTCCGGCCTCGTCGCCGCGGCCACCGGACCCCCGGAAGCCAACCGCGAGTACCAAATGGTACCCGAACCGCGGAGCGATTCTATACCCAAAGCGTTTTGTCGCGCCAATAATTCCATATTTCGTTTTTTCAACCCCCGGTGTGCCGCCATGTCAACCTCCCGCGCGATCCCCGCCCGCCCCGGATTCCGGCCCCGGGGAAGACGCCGGCGACGGCGATTGGCCTTGCCGCGGCGCCTTCCACCCCGGCGCGCCATCCTCTCCAGCCGCCAGCCGCCGCCCCGGTTCAGACCGGATCGTCTTCGCCAGCCGCCGCGGGTCCGTCGCCGTCGCCGCCCCGGCCTTCTCGACCACCGTGCGCTCCAGCGCCTCGCCGGACGTGGAGATCGCGGCCACCGCGAACCGCTCCGGCGAGACCGCCACCTCCAGGTGGTGCAACTCCCCCCGCCAGGCTTGCGAGTAAGCGTTCTTCTCCCGGCCCAGCGGCGTGGGGTGGGTCATCGCTCCGCCGCCGCCGGTGTTGAAATGCGACACGCCCTCCTTCTCGCTGCGCTCGTAGGCGTGATCGTCGCCGGTGAACAGGGCGTCCACGCCCGATTCCTCGCACACCGGCAAAACGCGCGACCGCGCCCCCGCGTCGCCCCCCAGCGGACCCGACGACAGCGCCGCCCGGTGCATCACCACCACGCGCCAGACCGTCGTCATGGAACTCAGCGTCTCCCGGAGAAAACGGCCCTGCGGCGCATCCGCCTCCAGCGGGGACTCGGTGTCCAGAACCACGAAGGAGGCGTCACCATACTCGAACGTGTACCACAAGCCGTTGCCCCCGCCCGGCGCGCGGAAATAGTCGCGCCACGGCTGGCCGTGCCGATCGTGGTTCCCGTGCGTCGGGTAAAGCGGCCGCTCCGCCAGCATCTCCCGCGCGGGGGCGAAAAACTGGGCGCGCCACTGCTCACGCGCGCCGCCCAGGTCCACGAAGTCGCCCGTGTGGATGACGAACCGCGCCCGCGGGCTGTTCGCCAGCACGCTCCGCGCCACCCGCCCATGCGTCACCGCCACCGACCGGCTCGCCCCGTAGACGGCGAACGAGAAGGGCACGCCCCGCCCGCAGGCGGTGCGAAACCGATGCGCCTCGCCGCGAAGATCGTTGGCGCGGACCCGGTAGGTGTATTCCGTGTTCGCCTCCAGGCCGGCCAGCGCCACGGCGTGGACCGTGGCCTTCGCGGACCCGTCGGCGCGCCGATCGCACGCCCCGTTCACCCCGTACTCCACCCACCCTCGGGACGCGGCCGAGGTCTCGAACACGATCACCGCCGAGTCGCGCGTCACCGCCTGGATGGTCGGCCCGGCGGTCACCTCGAGGCGAGTCGGCTCCTGGGCAAATGCGACGTTGGCGAAGCCGAGCAGGGCGATGAGCGGCGCCGCGCAGAACGACCCGCGCGCCACGCGCGCGCGAAGGAGCGGAGAGACGGCGGATGGCTGGTTCATTTGGGGCGGTGTGGCGGAGGGTTCGCGTTGCACGTGCATCGCTTCAGGAGGATCGAGAACCCGGCCTGTTCGAAATGGTGGTCCGTCGACAGCGCGGTGGTCAGCCGGCGCGCGCGCATGACCACGAAAGAAGTGCAATCGACGAGCGACCACTCTTTGTCCGTCCTTCTCAGGTACAGTTCAAGTCCCTGTTTGAAGAGTCGAGACGACGCCGGCTCGATCACTACGGCTGCGGAAGCATACAGGCTCCGCGCGAGAACGGAAAACAGATGCCTTTCCGGCCGGCGAGAGCACAAGGCGGATACCTCCAGCAGAACGAACTCTGTCAGCACGAGCGAGTTGGAAGCCTTCTCGCTCATCTCTTTCGCCTTCTCGTGCCAGAGATCACCCTTCTGAATGAGTGCAACAAAGAAAGACGTGTCCGCGAACACCTGCATCACGGATTCCTGATGGACTCGACGACGTACTTGTCAACGTTCTCCGACGCGTCCGCCGGCAACGACGTGCCCTTGCCGATGACGTGCTTCAGCAACTCATGGATCGTCCCCGGCTGCCTTCCCGAACGCCGCCCCTTGGCGTGATCTTTCCGCGCGCCCCTGGCGGAACGAGGCGCGCGGCGCGCGCTCGCCATGCCGCGGGCCTCTTGCTTCGCGCCGGCCGGCGCCTTGGTTCCCTTGCGACGCATCCGCACACCCAGGTTTCCAGCCGCGTGGCGCCTCACAGCCCCTTGGTCATTTCGACCACGTTCCCGGCGTCGCCGTTGCCGGAGTGCTCGAAGCGATCCATCATCTGCCGCGCGCGGGAGAAGGTGACCGCGCCGTTGGTCGATATCGTCCGGCCCCGGTCCTCGATGCGGATGCGGAACGCGCCTTCATCCTGATAGATGCGCACCTCCACCGTCGCCGTGTCGGCGTCATCGAACGCCATCCGCGCGATGGTGCGCACCGCGTCGTGGATCGCCATCTGGATCTCGCGAATCCGCTCCTTCTCGAACCCGATACGCTTCGCAATGGCCTGCGAAAAGGCCATCAAACCCTCCAGACACTCGTCGCGGCAGTAGAGGCGCAACACCAGCGCGCCGTTCTCGCCAAGCCCCCCCGTCGCCCCGGACGAAGCCGCCGCTGTACCGGCCCCGGCTGGAACCGGGATCGCCGGCGGCCCGGCCGCGGCTGGACCGGACGACGCCGACGGCGACGGGGCGGGGGGCGGCGCGGCCGAAAGGAGCGCCTCCATCGTCGGGTAGGTCACCTCTCCGTACTCGCTCACCACGAAGACGATGGAGCAGCGGGGGCACTTGTACTTGCCGGCCTTGCCGAACTTCAACTGCGCCCCGCAGCCGCTTCCCTGGCAGGCGAAAATCCGGGGCTTCTCCGGGGAAATACGTTCCATGACTTCCGGCTGGGCGTAGCCCTGGTCAGCCGCGGCTGGCACGGGCGGAGCCGGCGGGGCGGACCCCGGAGAGAGGGTTTCTTTCTTCTCCCTGCCCGTGGCGGGCGAGGCGGCGGCCGGCGCGGGTGGCGGAGGGGGAGGCGGCGACGATGCTCCCGCCAGGCCACGGACGAATTCGAGCGCCTGGTCCAGACTGCGGTAGATCTGGAAGAAGGTATTGAGGCCAAGCATGTCGAAGACCACCCGCACCTTGGGGTGAATCTTGATCAGCGCGACCCCGCCGCCCTGGGCCTCCAGGCCATCGGCGAGTTTGACGAGCGAGCCGAGACCGGTGGAGTTGACGTACTTCACCCCGTCCAGGTCGAGGACGAACCGGATGAACCCCTGCCGGTTGCGCAGCGTGTCTAACTGGTCCTGGAAGGCCACGACGGTGCCCGCGTCGATCGCCCCCGTCATCGACACGACCACCCCGCGGTCCACCCCGTCGATGGGTTGCACCTGGAACGACAGGTCGGCCACGTCCAAACCCTCCTGCGCCGATACATGCCAGCATGGTTAGGGTATCACCCGCCAGCCAGGAAGTCAATGATGCCCAACCGGGCAACCGGGCGACCGGGCCGCCCGACCGCCCGGGTGCGCCGGCTTCCCGGCTTCCGGCTTCCGCTCCGTGTTGCGGGGCGCGGGGGGGCGTGCTATGCTCCGCGCCTTCCTGTTTCCGCGCAGGTTCG
>JACQVU010000083.1 GCA_016209585.1 Planctomycetota bacterium | reverse complement strand
CTCAACACCTTCACCCTCCTCGGCCTCTCGCTGGCCGTGGGGGTCGTCGTCGACGACGCCATCATGGTCATGGAGAACATCTTCCGCCACGCCGAGGAGGGCAAGCCGCGCGTGCGCGCCGCGCGCGAGGGCACCGCCGAAATCGCCTTCGCCGCCCTCTCCGCCACGCTGGCGGTGGTGGCCATTTTCGCGCCGGTGATCTTCATGCGCGGCGTGATCGGCAAGTTCTTCCTCCAGTTCGGCGTCACGCTCTCCGTCGCCGTGCTGCTCTCCTACCTGGAGGCCGTCACGCTCGCGCCGGCCCGCTGCGCGCAGTTCCTCAACGTCTCCCGCGAGCGCCGGGGCCGGCTGGGGGCGCTCGTGGACCGCGCCTTCGCCCGCCTCGCGGCCTCCTATCGCCGCGTCCTGGCGTTGGGGCTGCGCCATCCGGTCACCGTGCTGCTCTGCGGCGCGCTGCTGTTCGCGGCAGCGGTCGCCGTCTTCTGGACGCTGCCCTCCGAGTTCGTCCCCTCCCAGGACCAGAGCCGCCTGCTCGTGCGGTTGCAAACCGCGGTCGGCTCCGACCTCTCGGAAACCAACCGCCTCTTCCAGCGGGCCGAGACGTTCATCAACGCCCGGCCTGAAGTCGCCCGCACCATGGCCGCCGTCGGCGGCTTCGGCGGCACCGGTGTGAACACCGGCATGATGTTCATCACGCTGCGGCCGCCCGCGGATCGCGCGCTGACGCAGAGCGGCTTCGCGGCGGCGCTGCGCCGGGAACTCAACTCCTACCCCGGCTGCAAGGCCGTGGTGCAGGACCTCTCGCAGCAGGGCTTCACCGCGCAGCGCGGGTTCCCGGTGGAGTTCTCGGTGCGGGGGCCGGACTGGGACCGGCTGGTGGCGCTCAGCGCCGGCCTGCGCCAACGGCTCGAAGCCACCGGCCTGGTGCAGGACCTTGACAGCGACTACCGCGTGGGCATGCCGGAACTGCAACTGGAGCCGGACCGCGACCGCGCCGCCGACCGTGGCGTGGCGCTGGCCGAGGTGGCTTCCACCCTTAACGTGCTGGTGGGCGGGGCGCGGGTGGGCAAGTACTCCAGCGGTGGTCGGCGCATCGACGTGCGCATGCGCCTGATGAAAGAGCAGCGATCCCGCCCCGAAGACCTCGACCGGCTCTTCGTCCGCGGCGCCGGCGGGGCGTTCATTCCCCTCTCCGCCGTCACCAGGAGAAACGAGGCGCCGGCGCTGCAGGCGGTCACCCGCAAAGACCGGGAACGCGCCATCAGCCTCTTCGCCAACGTGGCCCGCGGGGCGTCGCAGGCCGACGCCCTGGCCGCGGTCGAGAAGATCGGCGCCAGCCTGCCTCTCGGCTACCGCGCGGTGCTGGGCGGCGCCAGCGCCACCTATCGCGAGTCCATGGGCAGCCTGGTGTTCGCTCTGGTGCTGGGCATCGCCGTGGCCTACATGGTGCTGGCCAGCCAGTTCAACTCCTTCCTGCACCCGATCACCGTGCTCACCATCCTGCCGCTGTCGGTGGCGGGGGCGGCGTTCACGCTGCTGATCTTCGGCAAGACGCTCAACATCTTCTCGATGATCGGGCTGCTGCTGCTCATGGGTATCGTGAAGAAGAACTCGATCATCCTGGTGGACTACGCCGGGGTGAAGCGGCGCGAGGGGTTGGACGCCTGTGCCGCCATGCTGGCCGCCGCGCCAGTGAGGTTGCGGCCGATTCTCATGACCAGCGCCTCCACCATGATGGCGGCGCTGCCGGCCGCGCTCGGCCTGGGGCCGGGGTCGGAGACGCGCACCCCCATGGCCCTGGGCGTCATCGGGGGTCTCATCCTCTCCACCGCGCTCTCGCTGCTCGTGGTGCCCGCGTTCTACGTGGTGGCTGACCGGGTGAAAACCGCCCTTGCCGCTCGCCTCTTCGCCGGCGCCGCTCCGCGCCCCGCCGCGACGTCCAGCGCCGGTGAGGCGAGCGCGTCGTAGCCCGGCCGCCGGCGCGGCAACGCCGCGTCGCCGAATTTATCCGATTCGCTTGATGCTGTTTCAGGGGTGGCTTACGATCCGCCACCGTCGGCCGGGTTGCGAACCCGGCGGCGAGTTCGGAACGTGACTTTGTTGCGCCGGCGGTCCGCGAAGGAGCCGGCGCGTGAGTGTGTTCGTCATCATCGGTTTCTCAAGGCGTCTTCGCGCTTCGGCGGGCCACGGTTCGGCCAGCCGGGCGGCGCGGGGAGCGCCGGCGTCGCGCGCGTTTTTTTGCCCCATCCGTCGGGAAGACCGCTTCCAGGCTCCCCGCGGGTCCGGGCGAGGCGCGTGCGGGCCGGCGTCGGCTCGAAAGGAGGATGAACCGTGCAGATACTGGTTCCTGTCGCGGCGCTGGCCTCTTGTACCGCGATGCTCATGCAGAACAAGGGCGTTCCAACCGACGGCGATGGCGGCGGGCCGGCGGGGCTGTACGTGGTGATCGGGGCGGCGGTGGGAGTGGTGGCGGGGATCGCGCTGTTTCTGCTGTACCACAAGATGGTCGGCTCCCGGGTGCTGCAGGGCGCCAACCGCGAGCGGGAGGCGGCGCGGCGCGAGGCCGAGGGTATCCTGCGCAAGGCCGAGGTGGACGCGCGGGAGGCGGCGCTGCGCCACCAGCAATCGGTGGAGCAGGAGATCGCCCAGGAGCGCAAGGAGATCAAGGCGTTGGAGAAGCGGGTGCTGCAGAAGGAGGAGACGCTGGAGCGCAAGTTCGAGACGCTGCAGGGGCGGGAACGGCAGATCGAGGAGCGTGACGGCGCCGCGAAAAAGGCCGAGGAGCGGCTGCGCGAGCGGGAGCGTGAGGCTGAGGGGGTGATCGCCCAGCAGAAGGAGAAACTGGCGGAGGTGGCGCGGCTGAGCGAGGCCGACGCCCGCCGGCACCTCCTGGATCGCCTGGACGACGAGTTGAAGAACGAGCAGGGGGCCTTGATCAAGAAGTACGTGGAGCGGGCGCGGGAGGAGGCCGACAAGCAGGCGCGCGACATCGTGATCACGGCGATGCAGCGCCTGGCGTCAACGCAGACGACCGAGAGCACGGTGTCAACCGTGGCGATCCCCTCCGACGAGATGAAGGGGCGCATCATCGGACGGGACGGCCGGAACATCCGGGCCTTCGAGTCCCAGACCGGCGTGGACGTGATCGTCGACGACACGCCGGGGGTGATCGTGGTCTCGGCCTTCGACGCCGTGCGCCGGGAGGTGGCGCGGCGCACGATGGAGCGGCTCATCCAGGACGGGCGCATCCACCCCACGCGCATCGAGGAGGTGGCGAAACAGACCCAGGAAGAGGTGGAGAAGGAGATCTCCACCACCGGCAAGCAGGTGTGCGACGATCTCGGCATCTACAACATCCACCCCAAGATCCAGCAGTTGATGGGCCGGTTGAAGTACCGCACCAGTTACGGGCAGAACGTGCTGGCGCACTCGGTGGAGGTGGCGCACCTGGCCGCGCTCATGGCCGGGGAACTGAAACTGGACGAGAAACTGGCGCTGCGCTGCGCCCTGCTGCACGACTGCGGCAAGGCCATCGACCACGAGCAGGAGGGCGGCCATCCCAAGGTGGGCATGGAGTTCGCCAAGAAGCACGGCGAAGGCGCCGAGGTGTGCGACGCCATCGGCGGACACCACTTCGACTTCGAGCCGCAGTTCGTCTTCACCATCATCACGGCCATCGCCGACGCCATCTCCGCCTCGCGCCCCGGCGCCCGGCGCGAGTCGCTGGAGCACTACCTCAAACGCCTGGAGCGGCTGGAACAGGTGGCCACCTCCTTCGACGGCGTCACCCAGGCCTTCGCCATCCAGGCCGGGCGCGAGGTGCGGGTGATCGTCGACGCCCAGAAGATCAGCGACGACGGCGCCGTCAAGGTGGCCCGCGACATCGCCCAGAACATCGAGAACGAACTGACCTACCCGGGCGAGGTGCGGGTCACCCTGGTGCGCGAGACCCGGGTCGTCGACTACGCGCGGTGACGCCCCCGCCAGAGGCATGCGCCCCGCCAGCCCGTCGGCGAAGCCCCGCCGGACGAAGGGCGGCCGCCCGGCCGCCACCTCCCCGCCGGCGGCGCGGCGGGCGGCCGCGGCGGTCGCGCGGCTGGACCGGCGGTTCGTCTGGCACCCGTTCACGCCGATGCGCGAGTGGGAGGCGGAGCCGCCGCTCATCATCGAACGGGCGCGCGGGGTGCGGCTCTACGACCTGCAAGGCCGCGCCTACCTCGACGGCGTCTCCTCGCTCTGGTGCAACGTTCACGGCCACCGCCAGCCGGCGATCGACCGCGCCGTGGCCGCCCAGTTGCGCCAGGTGGCTCACACCACCATGCTCGGCCTGGGCAACGTGCCGGCCGCGCGGCTGGCCGCGCGCCTCGTTCGCCTCGCCCCGCGCGGGCTGACCCGCGTCTTCTACTCCGACTCCGGCTCCACGGCGGTGGAGGCGGCGCTGAAGATCGCCTTCCAGTTCTGGCTCCAGCAACGCCCGCCGCGGCCGGAGCGGGGGGAGTTCCTGGCCTTCGAGAACGCCTACCACGGCGACACCATCGGCGCCGTGAGCGTGGGGGGCATGCCCCTCTTCCACGCCAAGTACGGCCGGCTCTGCTTCGCCGCGGCGCGCGCCCCAATGCCCCGCGCCCGGCCGGGCGTGGCCGTGGAGGACCAGCCCGAAACCCGCGCTTGCCAGCGCCTCATCGAGCGGCGCCGGGGGCGGTTGGCGGCGGTGATCGTGGAGCCGATCGTCCAGGGCGCGGCCGGCATCGTGCGCGCCGCGCCCGGTTTCCTGCGCCTCCTCGCCGGCTGGACCCGCGCCGCCGGCGCGCTGCTGATCGCCGACGAGGTGGCCACCGGCTTCGGCCGCACCGGTCGCATGTTCGCCTGCGAGCATGAGGGCGTCTCGCCCGACCTCCTCTGCCTCGCCAAGGGGCTGACGGGCGGCTACCTGCCGCTCGCGGCGACGCTGGCGACGGAGCGGGTGTACGAAGGGTTCCTTGGCGCTCACGCGGACCTGCGGACCTTCTTCCACGGCCACACCTACACCGGCAACCCGCTGGCCTGCGCCGCGGCGCTGGCCTCGCTCGACTGTTTCCGGCGCGAGCGCACGCTGACGCGCCTGCGGCCCAAGATCGCCCTGCTCTGGCGCGAATTGCGCGCGCGGCTCGGCGGCCACCCCCACGTGCGCGACATCCGCGGCGAGGGGTTCATGGTCGGACTCGAATTGTGTGACGCGGCCGGCCGCGAGATACCCTTCCAGGACCGCGCCGGCCATCGCGTCATCCGGGAGGCCCGCGCCCGCGGCGTCATCCTCCGCCCGCTGGGGAACGTGGTGGTGTTGATGCCGCCGCTGGCGATGGAGGCGCGCGACATCGAGCGGCTCGTCGCGGTCACGGCCGACTCCATCACCGCCGCGTTCGCCGAACATTGACACCGCGCCGGGCGGTGGTAGAGTCGCCGCTATTCTCTGGCGCACGCTGGGGAGGCGCCCATGAAGCAGACCGATGGTCTCACCGCGCGGGAGGTGTTCTCCGGCGCGCAGGGGTTGACGTTCGACGACGTCATCATCCTGCCGGGCTACATCGACTTCCCGGTCGGCGAGGTGTCGCTGGCCACGCGCCTCACGCGCGGCATCACGCTGCGGTTGCCCATGGTGTCGTCGCCGATGGACACCGTCACGGAGGCGCGGCTGGCCATCGCGCTGGCCAGCCTGGGCGGCATCGGCGTCGTTCATTACAACAACTCCGTCGACGAGCAGGCCCGGGAGGTGCGCCGGGTGAAGCGGTACGAGAACGGCTTCATCCTCGAACCGGTGGTGCTCTCGCCCGACCACCGCATCGCCGACGTCGACCGCATCAAGAACGAGCACGGCTTCACCGGCGTGCCCATCACGGTCGACGGCACGCTCGGCAGCCGCCTGGCCGGCATCGTGACCAATCGCGACGTCGACTTCGAACGCGACCGCACCCGCCGCCTGCGGGAGGTGATGACGGCGCGCGAGCGCCTGGTCACCGCCCGCGTGGGCATCCGGTTGGCGGAGGCGAATGAACTCATTCAGAAGCACAAGATCGGCAAGTTGCCGATCGTCGACGAGCAGGATCGCCTGGTGTCGCTGGTCTGCCGCACCGACCTGGTGAAGGCCCGCGACTTCCCTTCCGCCTCCAAAGACGCCGACAAGCGGTTGCGGGTCGGGGCGGCGGTCTCCACCCATCCCGAAGACTGCGCGCGCGTCGACGCCGTGGTCGAGGCCGGCGCCGACCTGGTGGTCATCGACGCGGCGCAGGGGGCGTCGTCGTTCCAGACCGCGATGATCGCCTACCTCCGCCGCCGCCATCCGGGCGTCCAGGTGATCGGGGGCAACGTGGTCACCCGCGCCCAGGCCGAGCGGCTGCTGGAGGCCGACGTGGACGCTCTGCGGGTGGGCATGGGGCCGGGGTCGATCTGCATCACGCAGGAGACCATGGCGGTGGGTCGCGCCCAACTCTCGGCCATCTACCACGTGGCGCAGGTGGCCGCCCGGCGCGACGTGCCCGTGGTGGCTGATGGCGGCGTGGCCAACTCCGGCCACGTCGCCAAGGCGCTGGCGGCGGGGGCCAGCACGGTGATGATGGGCAGCATGTTCGCGGGGACGGAGGAGGCGCCGGGCGAGTACTTCTACAAGGACGGCGTGCGCCTGAAGAAGTACCGCGGCATGGGCAGCCTGGAGGCCATGCAGCGCGGCGGCGACAAGCGGTACAAGGCGGAAGACCAGGCGATCCGGGTGGCGCAGGGGGTGGAAGGGGCGGTGGTGGACCGCGGGTCGGTCTACGATCTGGTTCCCTACCTGGCGATGGGCGTGCGCCACGCGCTGCAAGACATGGGCGTGCGGGCCATTCCCGACCTTCACGCCGCCGCGGGGTCGGAAAGCCTGCGCTGGGAACTGCGCTCCACCTCCGCGCAGGTGGAGGGCGGAGTGCACGGACTGTACACGTACACCAAGCCGGCCATCGGCCGGGCGACCTCTTGACCCGCGCGTGAGAAACCGGCGCGGCAGTGACCGAAACGACGCCCCTTCGGGGGCAGGGAGGCCGGACGTGATGGGCGCGAAATCACTGCTTCGCTTGGTTCCCGGCGCGCTGCCGGTCATCGTGGCCGCGCCCTTCCTGCTCTCCTGCGACGGCAGCCCCGACCAAACCGTCGCGACCGGCGGCGGCAAGGCCAACAAGGCGGTCGTCTACACGATCATCACCGACAACACGATGAAGGCCGGCCAGAACCTGGGCAAGAAGGACTGGTTCATCAAGGTGCTGGAGGAGGCGAACGCCGGCCGCGTCGCGGGCCGGGCGCCGCTGGCGTTTGAGGCCGTGAAAGAGGACGACTGGCACAAGGTGATCTCCAAGACCATCAAGAGCGACGGCGCGCCGGCGCTCTACCACGCCTGGTCGGGCTACGCCGTCTCCGCCGACGTGCGCAACGGCCTGGCGGAGGACCTGACGCCCCTGTTCCAGTCGGAGAAGTGGACGGAACGTATGGCGCCCTCGGCGCTGCACGCCGCCCGGGTGGGCGACAAGTACTATTTCGTGCCGCAGTGGATCGACATCTCCAACGTCCTCTGGTACAACCCCGCGCTCCTCAAGAAGCACGGCGTCGAGAGCGACCCGGCCACCTGGACGTTCGACGACCTCGTCGCGCACTGCCGCGCGCTGGCGAAAAAAGAGGTCACGCCCATCGCCCTCGGCAACAAGGACGGCTGGGTGCTGGGCAACTTCGCCGCCCATCTCCTCTCGCGCTCCGCCGGCGAGGGGCTGTACGCCGACGTGCTGGCGCTCAAGCCCGGCACGAAACTGGCCAACCCCGAATTCGTCAAGGGGCTGGGGCTGCTAAAGCAACTGGCCGCCGTCGGCGCCTTTTCGCGCGGCGTGGCGGAAGACGACGCCGACACCGCCATCGCCCGCTTCCTCGCCGGTCAGGCCGCCATGTGTGCCATCGGCTCATGGTTGCCGGCCGATCACCAGCCCATCCCCATCGACGTGCGGTGCGTCAACCTCCCGCCGGTGGCGGGGGGCAAGGGGGACCAGAAGAGCGTGATTCTCTCGGTCACCGGCTACCTGGCCGGCAAAGGAAGCGGCCATCTGGAGGGGGCGAAGGCGTTCCTGGCCCGTTTCCTGTCGGACGAGAAGCAGCGGGAATGGGCCGAGTACGGCTTCTTCTCGCCGCTCAAGGGGGTGGGGTTCGGCGCGCGGAGCGAGCCATGTTACGCGACCTTGACGCGGCTGATCACCGAGCCGGCGACCGTGGTGGACCCGCCCGACACGGGCTACTCCCACGCCGTGGCTGACGCGCTCTACGCCGCGGCGGCCGACGTGGTCGCCGGCTCGGAGCCGGAGGCCGCGCTGGCCAAGGCCGACGAGAGCCTGGCCGCGCACCGCGCGCTGGGGGAGTAAGGCGCGCCCTGCGGGGCCGGTTGCCACAGAGAGGATCTAATCCTCTGGGACTACGTCAGGAGGCAGTTCGCCGTTTCTCCTGACCTGCCGTCATTCCCCTCACGGGAGATCGGCGGAGCGTGAAACCAGCGGTAGTCGCGGCGTCGGACGAACCAGGTTACAACCCGCCCCATGCTCCGGCCGCACCACCCGCTCACCCCTTGGGGGTTCGTCCTCCCGGCGCTGCTGCTCTTCGCCTTCGCCGTGCTGGCGCCGACGGCGATGACGGTCTGGTACAGCACGTGGTCATGGAACACCAACGAACCTCTGGCCACGCGGCCGGCCGGGTTGCGGAACTACGAGGTCGCCCTCACCCGCGACGTGCGCTTCCTGGGCGCGCCCGGCAATCAGGAGTTCGTGGCGCGGGCCGCCCGCGACGGTGATCGCCACCCGCTGCTGGCGAGTTCGCTGGCCAACAACCTCTATTACTTGCTGCTCACCCTGGTGTTCGAGGTCGGCGTGGGGCTGGTTCTGGCCGTTCTCTGCCACCGGCAGTTGCGCGCCGTGAAGGTGGTGCGGGCGCTGCTGTTCACGCCCATGGTGCTGGCGCTGACCATCATCGCGCTGCTCTGGCGCTTCCTTTTGCGCGCCGACGACGGCATCGTGAACGTGCTGCTGCGCGCCGCCGGCCTCGCCGGCCTCATTCCCGACCGCGGCTGGTTCGGCGACCAGAGTTGGGCGCTGACCACCATCAGCCTGATATCGGGCTGGGTCTACTGCGGCTTCTACATGGTGCTCTTCACGGCCGGGCTGGAGCGCATCCCGCGCGAGATTCACGAGGCCGCCCTGATCGACGGCGCCGGGCCGTGGCGGCGCTTCCTCCACGTGCAGTTGCCGCTGTTGCGGGAGGTGGGGCTGGTTTCGGCGCTGCTCTGCATCACGGGGGCCTTCAAGGCCTTCGACCTCTTCTACGTGATCGGCGCGAAGGACGGCGCGCCGGGCGGCTCCACCTGGATCATGGCCACCTGGATCTACAAGCGGGCCTATGGCGACAGCGACCTCGGCTACGGCGCGGCGCTGTCGGTGATCTTCACCCTCATCGTGCTGGGGGTGACGCTGCTGTTCCGCGCCCTGACGCGCGGCGTGCGCCGCGTCGAGTTCTAGTTCTGATATCATGGCGCCGCGATGGGCGCGACGAGAGCCATGCCATCGGAGCCGAGCGGCGTCAAATACCTGGTGTTCACCGGGATATTTTTCGTCGTCAGCGTCCTCTTGAACGTGCTGCTGCTGGAGGCCGCCGGCGCCATCGGCGACGACCAGCCGCTGAGGGCGGGCGAGTGGACGTTGCGCACGCTTTTGGCCGGCGCGGTGGTGCTGGAAACCGTGGTGGCCGGCGTCTTTCTCTGGCTGGCCACCCGCCACCTCCGGCGGCGCGACGTTCTGGCGCGGGAGCAGGTCGCGCGCCTGCGGGACGAGATCGCCGCGCGGCTGGCCGAGGCCCGCGAGAACGAGCACTACCTGAACACCGTGGCGAACAAGTTGCGCGAGATGAACCAGATGAAGAGCGAGTTCCTCGCCAACATGTCGCATGAGTTGCGCTCCCCCCTCAACTCCATCCTGGGCTACACCGAGTTGCTGCTGGAGGAGCACCCCGATTTCCCCGCGGCCGCGCGCGGCGATCTTCTGGGGGTGCGCAAGCACGCCTTCCAGTTGTTGCGCATCATCGGCGACCTGCTCGACATCTCCAAGATCGAGGCCGGCAAACTGGAGGTGGTGATCGACGACTTCTCGCTGGCCGAAGTGATCGCCGCGGAACTCGACACCGTCCGCCCGCTGCTCCAGGACAAGAGCGTGGCCCTGGCCATGGACGTGGCCCCCGACATTCCCCTGCTCCGCTCCGACCGCGAGAAGTTCCGCCAGGTCATCCTGAACCTCCTGTCGAACGCCGCCAAGTTCACCTCCTCCGGCGAAATCCGCGTCACGGCGCGGCTCACCGAGCAGCCGCCGCGCGTGGACCGCAAGGGGACGGACCGGGTGGAGCGCGGGGCCGTGCGGGTCGACACCGCGGCGGTGCTCCCGCCCGGCCCCTACGTGACGGTGGCGGTGCGCGACTCCGGCATCGGCATCCCGGAGAGCGAGCACAAGACCATTTTTCAGGCGTTCCGGCAGGTCGACGGCTCCTCCACCCGGCGGTTCGGCGGCACCGGGCTGGGGCTGGCCATCGTCAAGAAGATCATCACCATGTTGTGCGGCGAGGTGCGGGTGGAGTCGCGCCCCGGCGAAGGCTCGCTCTTCACGCTGCACTTCCCGGTGCGCATCTCGGCCGACCACGCCCGGGCCTTCACCCGCTGACCCGCCGCCGGGCCGCCCCCGGGGCCGCGCCTCGCGCCTTCGTGACCGCGCTGTCGCCAACGGTTGGGCGTTCGGCCCCTTTCTCAACCAAGAGCCGAAACCAGGGGATGAGGATTGACCCCTGACGGACAGCCAGATCGCAGAATCGACGAAATCGCTTGCCAGCTTCTTCCGCAAGTGAAATGCGCGACCCGACCCACGACGTCCCGATCCGACATACGGCAATTCGCCGGTAACCTTGCATTTGTCCCGTTCCCGCCTTGGCGTGAGTTCTTCAGGAGCGGAGCGCGTTCTTGGTAATCTGCCGGGATGGGCGCCGGTCAGCCAAGCGACACGCGGCCCGAGATCGAGGCTCTCTTGATCGCGAGGTACCGCGAAATGTCGCCGTCGGAGAAACTGGAGTGCGTGCGGGCGCTCACCCGCGCCGTTCAGGAACTCGCCCTGCTCGACGTGCGGCGGCGCTGGCAAGACGATGCCCCGGCGTTCACGCCGGGGTTCGTCACGCCTTCCTGCTAACGTCGGCCTTCAGGCCGGATCGGGCGCGGATCGATCTCGCGCGAACCGGCGTGAACGCCGGCGTTAGCGGCTGGCGCGCGTGAGGAACCCCGGCCTGAAGGCCGGGGCCTCGACCGTCTTGGCCACCTCCCCCACCTGAACGCATACATCGCATCGTGTACCGGGTTGGTTGATGGTGAAGACGTGCTGGTCGTGGCGGTGACGCATGCTGCTCGACGCGATCCCGTGCGGCGGGAGCGGATGTGAACGAGCACGGAAACGGGAGAAGTCAACTCGACCGCCATCGAGCAGGCGACACACCGACTGGCGCATGATCCTCCGCGACCACCAGCAGCGCGGGCTTGACGCCTTGGCGCGGTATCTGCGGCGGACCTATGAAGTCGGGCCGAAGCGGGCGTTCATTGAGGCCACGGATCGCGGAGAGGATGCCGGCTTTCTCATCCCATCTACAAACCATCTCTCCCCACCCCATGCGTCGAAAGGACGCCTCTTCGGAGGGGTTGGAGGAGTGAATTCCCGTAACCCCGTTACTTTCAATGACTAACGGAGCGAAAAAAATTCCTGTTTTTTTTAGCGGAAGAGTTCGCAAGGGGCGCACCGGGTGCTGCCGACACCACCGAAAATCGTTGATTTGGTGCGCGGTGCGTGCCCAACGGACTATTTGGAACCATTGCGGACAACATCCACCGCAGAGCGCGCCCAAGCCAGTTGCGCCGTGTGGTAGGGACGCCGCGCCTTGTCCACGATTGAGTCACGTTCCCAACTCTGCAGATTGGTTCGGTTGGCGATCTCGATTGTTTGAACCAGCGCCTCTTTGGCCTTTGCCGCCGCGACTGCCTCCGGTGAATCAAACACGGTGGGTCGAAGTGACTCCGGAAGGACCGCTCGCAGCCGCAGAAGCGCGTCCTCACTTTGAGTACCTGATGTCACGTACCGAGCCTCTGCCCTTTGGAGTTGGGCGATCGCAGATTGGAACTCAGTACTTGATGCCGCGTAACGGATTTGGCCCAAAGCGATAATGCACTCCTCGAGGTCTCGTGATGCCTCAATCTCAGCATCCAGCCACCGCGTGGCGGCAAGCGCGACGGCGCTCGGTTCATTCGGCCGGCTTGGACTTTCCGCCGACGGCGAGACCGGAAGGTTCGTCAACCGCCCTCCGCGTTCCGCTACCCCTCTGTCTGCCTGGGCCATCGGCGGATGACGCGGCGCCTCGGCGTTCAGCCATCCTCGCTCGTACGCGATCCTTGTTCCCATTCCGCCGAGCACCACGACGACGACGAGAACGATCCGCCAGCCCCATTTGGAGGGTGCGGCTGGCGCGCTCGACTTGCGCTGGCGACGCCACCTTCCCCGCGCCACCGAGTCGCCCGGCGGGGCAGTCAACACGCGCCGCGGATTCGCCCTGGCCTGACCACCGCGATGTTCCACGTTTTCGGCAGAAATCGGCTCTCCGGTCACATCGTTGATGTAGCCGCCTCGGGTAGCAGGGGCTGCGATCCAGGGCGAATACGGGGGCATCTCAGCCTCCGCAGGGGGAACTGCAGGCCCCGTAGCCGCCGCGGGCAATGGTGGGGGCGCTAAAATCCTTTCAGGGTCGCTCGCGGTTGGCATCTCCGATGTGTTCGCGCCCTCGCGAGCCTCAGGTTGCACCGCCCGCGGTCCTGCTTGGCGGCGGGACAGGCACCAGTGAGCGAATGCCGTCACGACGAGCACATAGGAAGCGACGATAGCCCAGACATAGTCCGTCAAGAAAAGATGCGTCAACAACACGCCGACGACCAGCACGCCGAGCAAGAACACCAGGAGGGTCGCGCGCCATCCTTCGGGGAGCTTGTCGTACCGCGCGAAGACCTTCCTTCCCCCACGGAATATGTGCCGCCGGAAGAGAGAGCACACAACGAGAGTGTTGACGAACACCGTACCCCAGAACGCCTCGGTGATCCAGTAATACACCAGCACCGGCATCGCGACCAGCACGGCGAGCAGGAATACAATCACCGCTGCGCGCGTTTCTTCGCTCAGACTTTCGAACCACGCGAAGAATCCCTTCGTCTTCTCGATCCAAATGGCCGAGCGCCTTGCCTTTCGAGCAGCATCCTGCTCTTCCTCCGCGCTCACCTGGGGAGGTTCGGAGTTTGGTGGTTCAGGAACTTCCTCCTGCATCGCCTCGTCGCCGCACTCGAACCGCAGCCGCAGCGTGTCCAGCCCGATAATGTCGCCTGGGTGAAGTGCCGCGTGGGTTACACGGCTTCCATTCACCGAAACGCCGAGCGTTGAACCCAAGTCGGAAATCGTGTAGACGCCGTTCTCGAAGTCGATCCGCGCGTGAGTGCGGGAAACACCCGTGGCCGCGAGAACAATGTCGCACGCGGCGTCGCGCCCGATGGTGATGGACTCATGCTCGATCGGCTTCACGCACGCCGGCACCCCGTCAGCCCCAAGCACGGTAAGGAATGCACGCTTCACGGGGGGCATGGTAGTGTGAGCAGGTGGCCCACGCAAGGGGTGCAGACTGAATTTGCACGCGCTGGCTGCGGAGGGTCGCGCCTCAACCATACTCGACTCGCGCGCGAGGGCGCTCGCTTTCGCGAAATGGTGAGCGGCCGTTCAACACGGAGACACGGAGACACGGAGGCCGCGCGGAGAAGAGACCCGGTGGGACGATCTTCTCCGTGAAATCTCCGTGTCTCCGTGCCTCCGTGCTTTTCCCGCTCGCCAATGCTTCGACGATCGCGGTGAAAGCGACCACCCGGTGATTCGTCGCGCCGTGACGAGTGTGGCGGGATGGACGCGAAGCGCGAGTTGGGCCTGGCGCCTCGCGCGGCGCCGCGAAGACCCCGCACAAGATCAATCGGCACCCGGCGCCGTCAAACCGGTTGCGTCGTCGGCGGGCGGTCGGGTATATTTCTAACCGCGTCTTGGCTCGGCGCGCTCCCGGTCGGCGTCGGCGAAGTTCTCATCGGGGGCGCGTGGCGCGCCGCGCGAGGCTGGCTTGACAACGTGTGGTGGTGGAGGCGAACGCCGCGAAGGGGGTGGAAGTCCCCCACGGTCGCGCCGCTGTAATCGGGAACGAAAGCCGAATCGCCACTGGGCCTGACGCCCGGGAAGGCCGGCGAGTAGGTGGCCCGAGAGTCAGAATCCGGCTCGCCTCGTTGCCTTTCGGTCTCCGCGTCAGAGGCCGGGCGGCGATCGGCGTTCCGTCTCCCGTTCGATTCCGTTCGGCGGGACAGCAGGCCCCGATCTCCCCGGCTGGAGATCGGGGCCTTCTTTTTTTCCGGGCGCTTGACCCGGGAAGGACGCGGATCGCCATGAGGACCACGACGACGATTCGGATGACCGCCGCGCTGCTGTGCGGCGCGCTGGCGGCGGCGGGGTGCGCCGACAGCACGGCGCGGGCGTTTTTGGCGCCCTCCACCGTGAACACCGTGGGGCAGACGGTGCGCGTGAAGGGCACGCTTTCAAGCGGCGCGCAGGCCGCGCTGCGTGGCGGCGGTGGAAAGTTCGCGCTGGGCCAGCCGGCGGCGCTGGCGCTTGGCGCGGTGGGGGTGCGGGCCTACGGCACGGACGGGCGGGTGGTGAACGGCGCGTTCACCGCGGCGGATGCCTCGTTCACCATCGACCTGCCCTCGTCGCTCCGGCGGCGGTACGCGATCTGCTTCTCGGACGACGGCTTCGCCTCGCGGGTCTTCACGGTGGCGTTCGCCGGGGCGAGCGGCGCGGCGGCGGGCGAGACGCGCGTTCCGAGCACGGGGGCGGCGAGCGGCGTGATCGACCTGGGGGCGCTCGCGGCGGGGTCGGTGGCGCGTTTGAACCGGCAGAACGGGGCGAACAGCGACACCGGGAACCCCAACGCGCGGGTCTTCACGCCGGCCAACAATCCGCTGGCGGCGGTGGACTCGGATGGCGACGGGGTGGCGGACCTGACGGACACCGATGACGACAACAACGGGGTGCTCGACGCGGCGGAGGTCAATCCGCTGGACCCGGACGGTGACGGGGCGATCCGGCTTTTTGACGACGATTGGGACAACGACGGCCAGGCGAACTCCGTCGACACGGACGACGACGGCG
>JACQVU010000082.1 GCA_016209585.1 Planctomycetota bacterium | reverse complement strand
TCGACGACATCAAGTTCGTCCACCCCAAGGACATGCAGGACGGCAAGATCGAGGTGACCGACCGCGACATCACCACCAACCTGCCCTACGTCCGCGGCGTTCACCTGGCCTTCGACCACCACTCCAGCGAAACCGAGCGCCTCGGCCCCCCGGCCAGGAACCACGTCATCGACCCCGCCGCCCCCAGCGCCGCGCGGGTGGTCTACAACCACTATGGCGGCAAAGAGCGCTTCCCCACGGTCGCCGAGGAGATGATGGAGGCCGTGGACAAGGGCGACAGCGCCCAGTTCACGCGCGACGAGATCCTCTCCCCCTCCGGCTGGGGGCTGCTCAACTTCCTCATGGACGCCCGCACCGGGCTGGGCCGGTTCAAGGAGTTCCGCATCAGCAACTACGCGCTGATGATGGAACTTATTGACTATTGCCGGACCCACACCATCGACGAGATCCTCAACCTCCCCGACGTGAAGGAGCGCGTGGACCTCTACTTCAAGCACGAGATCCCCTTCAAAGAGCAGATCCAGCGCTGCTCCGCGGCGCACCAGAACCTCGTGGTGCTGGACCTCCGGCGGGAGGAGATCATCTACTGCGGCAACCGCTTCGTGATCTACGCGCTCTACCCGGATCAGAACATCTCCATCCACGTGCTCTGGGGGCTGAAGAAACAGAACACGGTGTTCGCGGCCGGGAAGTCCATCATCAACCGCGCCTCCCGGACCGACATCGGCGCCCTCATGCTCCGCTACGGCGGCGGCGGGCACGAGGCCGCGGGCACCTGCCAGGTGGCGAACGAGGAGGCCGACCGGGTGCTGAAGGAGTTGATCGCCGCGATCAACCGGGACGGGTAGCGCGGGGCGCGACGGCCGGTCACCCGGCCATGGCGGCCTGTTTCTTCTTCTCGTCCAGTTCATAGACGTAGGCCAGCACCTCGGCGACGGCCTGCCAGAATCGCTCCGGGATGTAGTCGTCGATCTCGACGAAGCGGTAGAGCGCCTGAGCCAGCGGCTTCTTCTCGACGATGGGGATGCGGTGCTCGGCCGCGATCTCGCGGATGCGCTGGGCCAGGGCGCCGGCCCCCTTGGCGACCACCTTGGGGGCCTTGGCGCCGGGTTCGTACTGCACGGCCACGGCCAGTTCCGTGGGGTTGGTGATCACCACGTCGGCCTTGGGCACCTTCTTCATCATGCGCTGCATCGCCAGTTTGCGCTGGATCTCGCGCCGGCGGCCGCGGATCTTCGGGTCGCCCTCCAGCATCTTCATCTCTTCCTCGATCTCCTTCTTCGACATCTTGAGGTCCTCCTCGTACTGCCAGCGCTGGTAGGCCCAGTCGAAGATGGCCAGGATGAGGAGCAGTCCGGAGATCTTCATCGCCAGCCAGAACGTGACCTCCCACATGTAGGTGGCGATGGCGGCCACGCCGGCCAGTTCCGCGGGTTTGGCCAGCGTGGGGACCATGCGGAAGGCTTCGTCGTACAGCACGTACCAGGAGAGAGCGAAGATGGCCATCATCTTCATGAAACTGAAGACCAGTTTCATGAGCGAGCGGGTGGACATCATCAACCGCCGGATGCCGCTGATGGGGTTGAAGCGGTTGAGGTCGAAAGTGGTGAGCGGTTTCCAGGTCCAGTGGAAGCCGCCGATCTCCAGCCAGATGGTGACCACCACCGCGATCGTCACGGCCAGGAAGATGGGCATCATCATGAGAAGGGTGGTCTTCAGAAACTCGACGCCGTAGGCGATGGCCGCGTCGGGCGTCATCTCCAGCAGGAAGAAACGCGAGAAGAGGTCGCGGGTAAAGGTGAAGGCCCATTCGTAGAGCGCGCCGCCGTAGACGTAGAGAAGCGTCATGCCGACGACCAGCATGACGGCGGCCTCCAGGTCCTTGGAGACCGGCAGGTGGCCGCTGTCGCGGGCCTCGCCCCGCCGCTTGGCGGTGCCGGGTTCCGTCCGTTCGCCGAGGGGGCCGTCCTTGACCATGCGGAGGATCGGGGCCGGGTCGTCAGACGTCCGGCATGAAGAAGGTCACGAGCGTGCGAAGGTCTTCGAGCATGCGTTGGAGATAGTCGCTGAAGACCGCGGCCATGGCGTCCATCGAGATCCAGAGAATCCAGAAACCGATGAGGATGCGCACCGCGAAGCCGAGGATGAACACGTTCATCTCGGGCGCGGCGCGCGCCATGAACCCCATGGCCACCGTCACGAACAGGATCGCCAGCATCGGCGGCGCGGACAGAATGATTCCATGGATGAACATGCGCGGCAGAAACCCCGTCACCCCCGGCGCGTCGGGGCCGATGCCGTCCGGCCAGCCGCTCACCATCTTCACGGCCTCCTCGCGGTAGACCAGCGCGGCGGGGGGAATGTGGTCGAAACTCCAGCGCATGATGCGCAGCACCTCGTGGTGGCCGTTCATCGCCAGGAAGGCCATGAAGGCCACGAAGAAGAGCAACTGGCCGATGACTGACACCTGCTCTTCCGTCATCGGGTCCAGGATGTTGGCCATGGAGAGTCCCATATGGATCCCCACCTGCTCGCCGGCGAAATGCAGCCCGCCGAAGAGGATCAGCACGACCAGGCCCATCACGATGCCGATGGCCAGTTCCGTCAACGCCGCGTACAGGAAGAAGCCCAGGTTGTCCCACACCGGCGCCGGGAAGGAGCGCAGCGTGGGAAAGATCACCGCCGCCAGGGCGAGCGAGAGCATGGCGCGATACCGCTCGGGAATGGCGTCGCTGCCGAAAAAGGGCATCATCACGAACAATCCGCCGATCCGCATCCAGACCAGCAGGAACGACTTGAACTGCTCCAGCCCCCAGTACCAGAGATCTGTGTAGATCATCGATGGGGGTCAGGGGCACGGGGC
>JACQVU010000093.1 GCA_016209585.1 Planctomycetota bacterium | reverse complement strand
GCCCGGATGCGGCCCCACGCCCTGGCCGACGACTTCGGCGCCGCGCCGCGGGCGATGCTGGAACTTTTCCTGCACGCCACGCGGGCCGGCCTGCTCACCCTCCGCTGGAACGTGCTCTGCCCGCACTGCCGGGGGGCGAAGCAGAGCGTGGCGTCACTCGACGCGCTTTCGCGGGAAACGGTGTGCGACACCTGCGACATTCGGTTCGACGCCACTTTCGACCAGCACGTGGAACTCACCTTCCAACCCAGCCCAGCGGTGCGCGAGACCTGGACGGCGGAGTTCTGCGTCGCCGGGCCGGAGATGACGCCCCACGTCGCCGCGCAGCAACTGCTGGCCCCCGGCGAGGAGCGCGTGATCGCCCTGTCGCTCCCGCCGGGCGCGTACCGGTTGCGGGCGTTGGAGGCGCCGCTTTCGCGGGCCGTGGTCGTCGAGGAGGGCGGCGCCGGCGCGGCCGACGCCCCCCTCTTCCCCGACGAGTCCTGGCCGCAAGGCCCGCTTCGCCTGGCGCCCGCCCCGGCCGCTCTGGCGCTGCGGCTGGTGAACGGCGCGGCGCGCGAGCACTTGTTCATCATCGAGCGCACCGCGTGGGTGGAGCACGCCGTCACCGCCGCCGAGGCGACGTCGATGCAGACCTTTCGCGACCTGTTCTCCAGCGAGGCCATCCGGCCCGGGCAGGAGATCTCGGTGGGGCGCATGGCCATTTTGTTCACCGATCTCCGAGGCTCGACGCGCATGTACCGCCAGATCGGCGACGCGCCGGCCTTCAGCCTGGTGATGACGCACTTCGACGTGCTGCGCCGCGCGGTGGCGATGGCTGACGGCGCCATCGTGAAGACCATCGGCGACGCCGTGATGGGGGTTTTCCAGCGCCCGCTCAACGCCATCACGTGCATGCTGCGCGCCCAGGCCGAACTGGCCGCGCCCGCGGGCGGCGCCGCGCCGCTCACGCTGAAGGCGGGCATCCACGCCGGGCCGTGCATCGCCGTGACGCTCAACGACCGGCTCGACTACTTCGGCTCGACCGTAAACCTCGCCGCCCGGCTGGAGGGGCTTTCGAGCGGTGGCGACCTCATCATTTCCGACGCCGTGCGCCGCGACCCCGAGGTGGCCGCGGCGATCGATTCCCCGGGCGGCGAGATCCGCGCGGAGCCGTTCGGCGCCGGCCTCAAGGGGTTCGACGACGAGCGGTTCGACCTCTGGCGCGTGACGCTCCGGGAGGCGACGTGACGCCGCCGGCATCGGGCGTGGCGCCCCGCGTTCCAGTGGGGTATCCTTGGTCGTGGTGTTCGCATGCTCAAGTTCCTGCACATCCAGAATTTCCGGTCTTTGCGCGACGTGACGCTGGAGAACCTGGCGCGTATCAACGTCATCGTCGGCGCCAATGAGTGCGGGAAGACCTCCGTGCTCGAAGCGGCGTACATTCATCTCTGCTGGGGGCGCCCGGAGCCGCCCACGCAAGTGATCTCGTGTCGCGAGGCGTGGCACGGTCAACGCGTCGCCGTCGAACGAGGAGAGAGCCTCTGGGACTGGCTTTTCTTGAACAAGGACCTTCTCAGCGTCGTTCGCATCGAGAGCGACGCGGGATCGAGCGAACTTCGCCTGACCCCCTCCGGCCGGGAAGTGTGGCTCCTTGGTGAGAACGCGGTCGGCGAACGGAAGGGACGCCCCATCGAGCCGCGGTCGGACCCCCGCGTGCTCGACGTGCAACACGTGGAGGCACAGAAGAAGTTCGAGTGCGCGTTCCGCAGCGTGCTCGTCACGGAGAACGGCCAACAGCAGGTTTCGTTCACGCAGCTGAAAGGCAGCGCCAGTTTCGAGCGTCGCGCCGTGTTCGTTCCGTGCGGAATTCCCCCCACGGGCGCGACCACGAGCGCGCGGGTGAGCGGCCACATCGCGCAAAGGCGAGAACGCGATCTGGTGGAGCCGCTGAAGATGCTCGACGCGAGCATTCGGGGCGTCGTGGTGCTGGATCACGCGGGCAGTCCGACGGTCTATCTCGACACGGGGCTCGCGCGTCTTGTTCCTTGCTCGGTGTGCGGGTCGGGCGTGTCGCGCCTGCTCGACGTGATCTCGGCCTTCGACTCCTGCCGCAGCGGGGGCCTGCTGGTCGATGAGGTTGAAAGCAACGTCTATCTTCGCTCCATGCCCGATGTCTGGCGCGCGCTCGGCCGGCTTTCGCGCGAGCACGATTGCCAGGTGTTCGCCGCCACGCACAGTTACGAGGCGGTCCAGGCGCTGGCCGAAGCGTTCGACGAGGAAGAGGAAGGAGCCTACGCGGTCTATCGGCTCGACAAGGACGCCAAGGGCGATGCGAGGGTCCGTTTTCTGGACCAAGAGGCACTGAGCGCGGCGATGGCGTTTCACCATGAGGTGCGGTGATGGTCGCCCCGCCGCGCCAGCCGGTTTTCTTTGTCCAACCTGTCGCCGTGTTGGTCGAAGGAAAGGACGAGGAGGAGTTCGTCAATGCGCTCCTGAAGCACAGGGGTTTTCCGAACGGTTTCCAAGTGACCGAATACGGTGGCGGGGACTGCCTGCCCACCGTTCTTGCCAGTTTTCGAGCGAACCGGCACGATCCCAACCGCGCCTTGGTCGTCGTCCGGGACGCGGAGGAGAGTTTCGCGTCGACCTTTCAGAGCGTCGCCGGCGCGCTCAGGGCGAAGGGGTTCGTTTCGCCGAGTCAGGCGGGCACGCTGGCGGACGGAGACCCGGCGACGGGAGTCTGGATCATGCCCAACAACCGGGACGCCGGAGCGCTGGAGGATCTCTGTTGGCAGGCGATTTCGACGAAGTCTGACGCCGACTGCATCACGACGATGGTCGACTGCGTCCAGCGGAAGGGAAGCGATTTGACCCGTTCATCGCGAGCGAAGGCCCAGGTGCGCGCCTGGCTCGCTTGCCACGGAAAGAGAGCCGAAGATCGCCTCGGTCTTTGCGCCCAACAGGGCGTGCTCGACGTGAACCACGCGGCCTTCGATGCCTTCACGCTTTTCCTGCGCCGCGCCCTCGCCCCACATGCCGTCATCGAGTCGGCGCCCGCGAACCGCCCCGAGCCGCCGGCCTGATCGTCCGATGTTGTGGCATCCGTGAGTCGTTCCGGTATCTGTCGGATGGCCGGCGACCGCAAAAAAAGTTTCTTCGGCGGTTGCGCACCCGCGTCGGTTTTTCTACATTAGGCATGTCTGGACGGCGGTGATCGCCGGCCGACAGCGCCAGGCGTGAGCCTCGCGGCCACAGAAGGTTCGAGAAGAGAGGGGGAGACGATGGTCGAGTCGCTTACGGCTCAGGCCAAGTTTCGGATTCCGCGGGAACTGTCGGAAACCGAGAAGTTGGTCGTGGTGTTGTATTACCACGAAGGGCTGACGTTCGCCGAGATCGGTGAGGTGTTGGATATTCCGGGCGCGAAGGCCTACCAGATCTATCTCGGCACGTTGTTCAAGGCGCGCCGCCTGCTCCGCGAGGGAAAGAGCTCCGGGTGACATCCCGTCATTTCGCGCCGGTGGGCAGCGTCGGACCGGGCTCTTCCTCCCCCCGGAGGCGGAGATCGCGGGCGCGCCAGGTCTCGCGATTGTCGGCCCACCAGTCGCGCCACTCATCCGGGGAACGCCCCGCCTCGGCCCCCGCGAGCATCGCCAACGCCGCGCACGCGGCCCGCGTGAGCGGTGACGGGCCGCGTTCCAGCGCGGCCACCAGGGCGTCGGCCGCGTCGGCGCGCCGTTCAGCGGGGGTGGCCGCCGCCGCGGAGAGCAGTTGGCGAGGGTCGGTGATGAGGCGCAACGTGGCGGGGAGATCGCGCCGCAGGTCGTCGAACGGCGCGTCGGCGAAGCGCACGCTCACCGGCCCGGCGGTGAACGCGGCGAACGACGGCGCGGCGCCCTCGAACCCGTGCGCGGCCCGCGCCTCGGCCCTTACCACCGCCTCCACCACCACGGCGCGAAGACGCACGTCGTCCGAAAGTCGGAATGGAATGGCCGCCTCCACCGCCCGGCCGGGGGCCAGCAGGTAGCGGCCGGAGAGGCCCACGCGGAGCGTCTCTTGAACTTCGGCCACCGCGCCAAACTCGTCGCGCAGCACATAGGTGACCACCAGGCGCGCCCGCGCCGGGTCGGAACCCGCGCCGCCGGAGAAGTCGACGTTCAACGGGGCGCCGCCACCGTTCTCGATGCTGAGCCGCAGCGTCGCCTTCCCCGCCAGAGGCAGGACAGGCGCGTCTGACCGCAAGTCGCAGCGGACCGCCCGGGCCGCCGCCGGGCCGGCGGGGCCGGAAGCGCCGGCGCCGGACTCCTTCCAGCGGGCGAGCAGCGCCTCAGCCTCCAGGGG
>JACQVU010000092.1 GCA_016209585.1 Planctomycetota bacterium | reverse complement strand
GCGGCCGCGCCGCGGTGCTGTACATGCATACGGGCTCATCGGCGGGATATGACATGGTGATGCCGGCGATGGCGCGGCTGTCGGCGTGGTTGACCATGTCGCCGGAGGTGTGCGCGCCGGACAAGGGCGACGGCGTGACCTTCCGGGTGGAGTTCACCGACCGTCGCGACGGTGAGACGCGCCTGGTGGGCGAGCGCGCCGTTGAGCCGAAGCAGAACCCGGCCGACCGCCGTCTGATCCCGTGGGATTTGGACCTGTCGCGCCTCGCCGGGCGGGTGGGGACGCTGCGTTTGAGCGTGGAGAGCGCCAACGGGGCGTGGGACTGGGCGATGTGGGTGGCGCCGCGGATGGAGTGGCCGGCGGGGTAGCCGCTAGCGCGGCGAGGAGGCTACGATGACGGACATGCGGGAGATGCTCTCGGACGTCAGCCGGCGGGCGGGCGATCCGCTTTTGTGGGGCGGGTTGGGCGTGGGGTTGATGGCGGCCACCTGTCTGGGGATCGCGGCGCTGGCGTTCCGGGAGTCCAAGCGCCAGGGCTTTCTCTGCCTCCTGGTGCCCCTCTACTTCATCTATTACATGACGGGCCGGATGAAGCACCCCAACCGCAGCGCCATTCTGTTGACCTTCTGTTTCGCGCTGGGCGTGCTGGCGATGGGCGCGGTGCGGGTGGCGCGATACATGGAGGCGCGCGAGATCCAGGACACGGAAGGCGGGAAGTAGCGGCCATGGCGCGCGGCAGGAAGACCAACCGGAGCGGCGAACCGCCCGCCGAGCGCGCGGCCGGCGGCGGCGCGGCGGCGGCGTTCTTCGACGTGGACGACACGCTGGTGCGCGGCAACACCGCCATGCTCAGCGTGCGGGTGTTGCGCAAGGAGGGGGTGCTGACGCGGTTCGCGCTGGCGCGCGGCACCTACTACGGGCTGCTGCACTTCTTCAACATGCTCAACTGGCAGAAGATGTTCGAGAAGGCCGTGCAACCCTGGGTGGGCAAGCGCGAGGAAGAGGTGCAGGCCATTTCCGACCGCTGCTTCGAGAAGGCGGTGAAGCCGCGCGTTTTCGTCGAGGCCCGCGACCTGATCCGCGAGCGCCGGAAGCGGGGAGATATCGTCTGCCTCATCTCGTCCACCTCGCCCTTCCTGGTCAAGGCGTTGCAACGGTTTCTGGACGTGCCGCACGGCGTCTGCACCGGCCCGGTGGTGGAGGAAGGGCTGCTCACCGACCGCCTGGCCGACGTGATCTGTTACGGGCATGGCAAACTGATCCTGGCGAAACGTTTCGCGGCCGAGCATGGGGTGGACCTGGCAAAGTCGTCCTTCTTCTCCGACAGCAAGTCCGACCTTCCCTTGCTGGAGGCCGTGGGCTTTCCGCACGCCGTCAACCCCGACCCCTTCCTGCGCCGGGTGGCTGAAAAGCGCGGCTGGCCGGTGCGCTACTTCACGCGCACGTTGAAGGAGGCCGGAGAGGTCTGACGCCCAGCCGGTCACCGGGCCGCCGGCGCCCAGGCGGCGTCGCGCAGGTCGCGGTAGGTGACGAGGCGGATGCCCATCGCCTCGATCTCGCGCCGGAAGTCCGGGTCGGCGAGCAGCGCGCCGTCGGTGATGCGCTCTTCGTATTGATCGCGGTGTTCGCCAGGGTAGTCCTCCTGGTCAAGGTCTTCGTCAGGCGGGCGGATGGCGCGCCACTCGGCGTCGTCGAGCGAGATGTGCGTCCACCAGCATGAGAGGCCGGGGCGCAGGCCGGCGAGCACGGCGCTCACCTGGCGCCGACGATCCAGGGCCGTGCGCCAGAGACGCCGGCCCCCGCGCCGATGGGGGATGACCACGGCGTAGTCGATGCAGGGCACGCCCAGCGCGCGGGTGGGTGCTTGCCGCCAGGGAAGGACCACGCGCATGGCCAGGCGATAGTCGCGCGCGATGCGGCGCGCCACGCGGAAGAAGGCGGGGCGGAAGTGGTACGGCCCCATGTGACAGTCGATGTGATCCACGTTCACCCCGGCGTCCAGCGCGCGGCGCACCTGGGCGCGCCACTCGCGGTCCACGTCGCCGGGCCGGCACCTGGTGATGGCCTCCCACAGCGTGGGGTAGAACCAGCCGCGGCGGTTGGAGAGGCTGGGAACCCGCCGGCGATCCAGCAGCGGCCCCCAGTGGAGGCGCGGCCATTCGGACGTGAGCGTGAGGTGCACGCCCACGCTCCAGCGGGGGTTGGCGCGGGCCAGCGTGGCGAACTCCGCGAAACCTGGGGTGACGGTCATCAGCGTGCAGGAGGTCGCCAGGCCACCCTCCAGCGCCCGCTCCACGGCCAGGTTGTGCGAGCGGCAGAGGCCGGCGTCGTCAAGGTTCACGATCAGCAGCCGCGCGTCGGGTGGCGCGCCGAGCAGGCGGTTCATGCTTCCCAAGCCGAAACGCCCACCCGCCCGGCTCCGCATGAGCAGCGGCACATGGCGCGACCAGGAGTGCCAGTTGTTGAGAAAAGCCTCGACGCTCTTCATGGAATCGGATACCGGTGAAAGAGAGCCGCCGCCACGACCATGGCCGCGCCAGCGAGCGGGTAGCAGAGCAGCACGCCGCGCAGGTCGCCGGCGTTGGGGTCGAAGAGGTGCAGCAGCACCCCGGTCGCCACGAGGCCGGCGCCCCAGCCGCAGAGGGTGGTGATCACGCCCTCGACGCCGTTGTAGAGCGCCTCGCGCCGGAGGCCGGTCAGGCGGTGGTCTTCGTCGATCACTTGCGCCATCAGGGCGTGCGGCGCGACGAAGAAGACCGACGCGGGCGCGGCCAGCAAAGTGAACACCGCGCAACAGTGCAGGAACGCGGGGGAAGGGGAAACCTCCACGCCGAACAGCCCGGCCACGCCCTCTACTACCGGGGCCAGAACGTAACCCAGGAAGGGCGCGACCCCCGCCAAGGCCACCAGCGGCAGGAGCGCGCCGAACAGGAGAAGCGCGGCGAGGAAGGCGCGGCGCAGGCCGAAGCGCGCCGTGACCCGCGGCATGAAGGGAAAGAGCGCCGCGGCGCCGATCACGATCGCGCCCATGATCGGCGCCAGCATGCTTTCCTCCAGGCGCAGCACGTGCGTCACCAGCACCGGCCCCACGGCCAGGATCATGGCCATCGCCATCCGATAGAGCGCGTTCGAGAAGACGTAGGGCGGAAACGACGGATTCCGAAACGACGCCCGGATGCCCGCCAGAAACCCCAGCGCCGGCGCGCCCCCGCTCGCCGCGGCGGGCGGCCGCTCCCGCAGGCAGAGGAACTGCCACGGCAGGGCCGCCAACGCCAGCGCGGCCGCCACCAGCCCCATCACCTGGTAGCCGTTCGCGGCCTGAAGAACGCCGAGATCCAGGCCCCGCGGAAACTCCGCGATGAGCACCGGAACCGCGGCCAGCGCGATCAGCGTGCCGATCACTTCCACCAGCCCCTGCCAGGTGGAGACCTGCACGCGCTCCGGCTCGGAGACCCAGATCTCCGGCAACAGCGAGAGGTAGGGCGCGGTATACGCGACGTACAACACCCAGATCACGGGGAGCAGCCCCGCCAGGAACAGACCGTTCAGCGCCGGACTCGCGCCGGCGGGCGGAAACCAGAGCAGCGCGAAGGCCAGCGGCAACAGCGGCCCGGCCACCGCCATCCAGGGCAGGCGGCGGCCGAAGCGGGTCGGGTAACGGTCGGAGCCGTAACCCACCAGCGGGTTGGCGACCGCGTTGGCCACCGGGCCGCAGTACCAGGCGAACGCGAACATGAGGGCCGGCACCAGCGGCTGGGGCCCGCCACTCCCGTCGCCCGCGTTCGGCCCGCCGGGAGCGGGAACAACGTAGTAGACCAGCACCCACACGCTCAGCACTTTCTCCAGCAGCGTGACGGGAAGATTGCCGATCGCGTAGGCGATCTTCTGTCCGAGCGAAAGCATCACGCCCCCGGCTCCGCCAGCAGGGCGTCGTAGAGCGCCAGGTCTTCGTCGGAAAAGCAGCAGAAGATCACCCGCTCCAGCGTGGCGCCGCTCTTCAGAAACGCGCGCGTCTCCCGCGCCGCTACCCGCGCCGCGGCCTCCGGCGGGTAGCCGTAGACGCCCGTGCTGATGCAGGGGAAGGCGACGGTTCGGCAGCCGGACTTCACGGCCAGCGCCAGCGAGTTCCGGTAGCAGGCGGCCAGAAGATCAGCCTCTCCGTGGGCGCCGCCGCGCCAGACCGGCCCCGGCGTGTGGATGACGAACCGCGCCGGCAGGCGGAAGCCGGGGGTGATCTTGGCCTCGCCGGTCATGGCCCCGCCCAGCGCGCGGCAGGCGGCCAGCAGCGCGGGGCCGGCGGCGCGGTGAATGGCGCCGTCCACGCCGCCGCCGCCCAGGAGGGTGGTGTTGGCGGCGTTGACGATGGCGTCCACGAAAAGGGTGGTGATGTCGGCGCGGAGGGCTTCGAGGCTCATCGCTACCCCTTGATGACGCCGATGGGGCGCAGGCGGCAGACCCGACGGGCCAGGCCGGCGGTCTCCACCACCCGCGCCACGTCGGACACGTCTTTGTAGGCGTCGGGTTGCTCCTCTTCCAGTCCGGCGCGGCCGTGGGCGCGGGCGATGACCCCGCGAGCCAGGAGTTCCCGCGCGATGGAGCGCCCCTTGGCGGCGCGCGCGGCCGCGGAGCGCGAGAGGCGCCGGCCGGCGCCGTGGCAGCAACTACCGAACGTTTCGACCATGGCGCCGGGCTGGCCGGCGAGCACGTAACTGGCGCGACCCATGTCGCCCGGAACCAGCACGGGTTGACCGATGCCGCGGTATTTCGCGGGGACGTCGCGATGCCCGGGCGGGAAGGCCCGGGTGGCGCCCTTGCGGTGAACGCAGAGCATCTTCTCCCGGCCATTCACTTCGTACGGCTCCAGCTTCGCGATGTTGTGGGCCACGTCGTACACCAGCCCCATGCCCAGGCGCGCGTCGTCCCCGCCGAAGACCGCCGCGAAAGCCTCCCGCGCGAGGTGCGTGAGCATCTGCCGGTTGGCCCACGCGAAGTTCGCCGCCGCCCGCATAGCGGCCAGGTAGCGTTGCCCCTCCGGCGCATGCACGGGCGCGCACGCCAACTGGCGGTCGGGCAGATCGATACCGTACTTCCGCGGAGCGCCCGCCAGCGCGGCCAGGGAGTCCTCGCACACCTGGTACCCCAGGCCCCGAGACCCGGAGTGTATCATCACCGTCACGCCGCCGGGCGCCAGGCCCATGACTCGCGCCGCGGCCTCGTCGAACACGGCGTCAACCACCTGCACCTCCAGGAAATGGTTGCCGCTGCCGAGCGTGCCGCACTGGTCGGCCCCCCGTTCGCACGCGCGGTCGGAGACCGCCTCGGGGTCCGCGCCTTTCAGGCAGCCGCCGGCCTCGGCCATCTCCAGGTCTTCGGCGCGACCGAATCCCGCCTTCACCACGTGGGCCGCGCCTTCGGCGAGCAGCCGGCGCAGTTCCTTCCCGCCGAAGTGGACGCGCCCGCTCCGGCCGACGCCGCACGGCACGGTGGCGAAGAGCGCGTCCACCAGTTGCTTCATGCGGGGAACCACGTCGGCTTCCGCCAGGCCGGAGCGGATGAGCCGCACGCCGCAGTTGATGTCGTAGCCCACGCCCCCCGGCGAGATCACCCCCCCTTCGTCGGGATCGGTGGCCGCGACGCCGCCGATGCAGAAGCCGTACCCCCAGTGGATGTCGGGCATGGCGAGCGAGGCGCGCACGATGCCCGGCAGGCAGGCCACGTTGGCCACCTGCTCCAGCGAGCGGTCGCCCTCCGCCGCCTGAATCAAAGTGTCGTCGGCGAAAACCAGACCCTCCACCCGCATCCCCGCGCGAGAGGACTTGGGAATGCGCCAGCGCACGGGGTCGATTCGTTCGAGCGACACCATCAGATGTCCACGATGAAAAACGCTTCCCACAGCCCCGCCGCGCCGTTCCAGCCGGCGGACAATCCATGGTAGGTGACGGCTTTCACCTCGCGCGAGAAAACTGAACGCGACTCGTCCACCAGGCGCTCCTCGCCCGACGCCAGCAACCCGCCCTCGGCCGGCCAGTCCACCCGCGGATTGTCGATGAACGTATGGCGCGCCTCGAACAGAAAAAGCAGTTCCGCCAGAAAGGCGCGCAACAGCAACCCTTCGTCGCCGGCCGGCGGCAGCGCCAGGCGTGCGGGCCGCGCGCCGCCGTCGGCCCGCGGCGCGAGCGTGCCGATGATGGAGTACAGCGCCCGCGCCGCGGTTTCGTAGAGATCGCCGCGCGACGCGGCGCTCACCCGCACGCCCAGGTCCGCCGTGTGATCGACCAGCGCGAAGTCACCCATGATGAGTCGCAGCCGTCCAGCCCGCGCCTCTGGAGAGACCCCAGTCTACCAGGTTAACTCCACGTCTAGTGGGTCACGACGGCATCCGACCGCGCGGGCCGCGCGGAGCCGGTTGCGCTGTCAGCCGCGTCAGAGGGCGGTCGATGACCCGGGCAGGGCGGATCGCGCGGAACCGGCGCCGGGAGGGCCTGTTTTTCCAGCGGCGGGGCTGATGGCTGGCGCGGGGAGCGGCAGCAG
>JACQVU010000100.1 GCA_016209585.1 Planctomycetota bacterium | reverse complement strand
GCCGGGCTGGTACCCACTCCGGTGCGGGGATCAGCGTGGCGGACCTTTCCCGCCGTGACGGCGTGCCCGGGGGGGCGGGAGCATGAGCGACCGGTGCGCGGGGCGAGACGTTGGCGCTTCTCGCCGACGGCACGCTGCTGGTGTTCATCATCTGGCTCGCGCGCCGCCGGGCGTTCCGTGCTCCGCTCGAAACGCCCCGACCGGAGGGGGTCACGATATCGACGCCCGCGACGCCGGGAAGTTTCAAAAAAGGGGCCGCGCACGCCCGGAGCCGGCTGGAGAAGTGTTGCGGAAGCGCGGAGGACCGGGAGATCATTGCCGCGGGCTGGGGGCCAGGCGGGCGTTGGCGGTTGCTGACACTTGGCGACTGACAGCTATCCCGCGCCCCTCGTCTCTCGCCCCGCGCCCCACCAATGCTTCACGTCCGCGCCGCGGCCACGCTGCTCTTGACTCTCACGCTCCCGGGTGTTCCGGGCTTGGTCGCCGCGCAGGAAACCGCGGGCCTCGGTCCATTCGACCCCGCCCCGCTGCTCGCGCCGGCCGACGTGATTCCGGCGGTGCGCCACCAGCGGGCGTTCCCGGCGCTGCGGTTCACCCGGCCGCTTCTGGTCACGCACGCCGGCGACGGCTCCGGGCGACTCTTCGTGGGGTCGCAACAGGGGCAGGTTTACGTCTTCCCGAACCGTGACGACGTGAAAGAAGCGGGGCTTTTCCTGGACCTCGGCGACGTCACCCGGCGCCAGGGCAACGAAGAGGGACTGCTGGGCGTGGCCTTCCACCCGAACTACCGGGAGAACGGCTTGTTTTTCGTGGACTACTCGGCCACGCCGCGGCAATCGGTGATCTCGCGCTTCCGCGTGTCGAAGGAAGACCCGAACCGGGCCGACCGCGCCTCGGAAGAGAAGGTTCTCACCGTGCCGCAACCGTTTGAGAACCACAACGGGGGCACCATTGAGTTCGGGCCGGACGGGATGCTCTACGTCGCGCTGGGCGACGGGGGCGCGGCGGCCGACCCCTTCGGCAACGGCCAGAAACTGAACACGTTGCTCGCCAAGATTCTGCGGATCGACGTCGACCGGAAGGATCCCGGCCTTTCCTACGCCGTGCCGCCCGACAACCCCTTCGCCGGCAAGGAGGGAGCGCGCGGCGAGATCTGGGCCTACGGCCTGCGCAACGTCTGGCGGCACGCCTTCGACCGGCTCACCGGGGCGCTCTGGGCCGGCGACGTCGGCCAGGATCGTTTTGAAGAGGTCGACCTCATCGTGCGCGGCGGCAACTACGGCTGGAACCGCCGCGAGGGCCTGCACCCCTTCGGGCGGCGGGGGGCGCCGGCCGGGCCGGAGTTCATCGAGCCGGTGATCGAGTACCCCCGCGCCGACGGCGCCTCGGTCACCGGTGGCGTCGTCTACAGGGGAGCGAAGATCCCCGCCTTGCAGGGCGCTTACCTGTACGCCGATTATGAATCGGGCAACCTCTGGGCGCTGAGGTGGAACGGCGCCAAGGTCGCCGCCCACCGGAAACTGGCGGCCACCAGGCTGAACGTCTCCTCCTTCGGCCAGGACGAGGAGGGCGAAGTCTACTTCACCGCTTTCGACGGCGCGGTCTATCGCCTGATGGCCGGGGAGGAGGCCGCGCCCGCGGGGGAGCCGGCGCTGTTCCCGCGGCGGTTGTCACAGACCGGGCTGTTCGCCCGCGCCAAAGACGGCCGCCTCCAGCCCGCGCCGGCGCTGATCCCCTACGAGGTCAATCTTCCGGCCGCGAGCGGCGGGGCCGTCGCGGAACGTGGCCTGGCGCTTCCCGCCGGGGGAAAGATGACGTTTCGTGAAGGCGGCGGGTGGGAGTTCCCCACCGGCGCCGTGCTGGCGCAGACGCTCGGCGTCCCGTCCAAAAAGGGCGCGGCCTCGCCCGGCCAGCCAGTCGAAACGCGCCTGCTGGTGCGGCGGCCGGACGGCTGGACGGCCTACAGTTACCTCTGGCCCGCGGCGCCGGCGCCGAAGGCGGGGCGGAACGCGGGTGGAACCAGCCTTGACGAAGCCTACCTGCTGGACGGCGCGGCCGAGCGCCAGGTCGAGACGGCCAGCGGCGCCGCCGACGGCGAGCCGGTCGTGAAACGGTGGGAAGCGCCCAGCCGCGCCGACTGCGGCGCGTGCCACGCCCCCGCCGCCGCGCCGCTGGGATGGAACGCGCGCCAACTGAACCGCCCGCGCGTGTACGGCGCGGCCCGCGACCCGGAGAACCAGTTGAAGTGGCTGGCGCGCGCCGGCCTCTTCTCCGCGCCGCTGCCTGAAAGCGCCACGCAGGTCGCCGGCTTTCCGCCACCGCCCGACGACGCGAAGTCGCTTTCTGGTGAACCCCTCGCCCGTTCCGCCCGCGCGTTCCTGGACGTCAATTGCGCCCCGTGCCACCAGGGCGCGGGGCCGGGCGGACTGACAATGGACCTGCGCTTCGAGACGCCGCTCGACCGCACGGCCACGGTCAACGCCGCGCCAAAGGCCGGGCCGGGCGATGGGGGCGGGCGGGCGATCATCGCGCCCGGCGACGCGCGGGGTTCGCTCCTTCTCCGCCGCATGGCTGACGGCGGACGGCCCCACATGCCGCCGATGGGAACCGGGGAGCCGGACCCGCGCGCGTTGGCGCTCATCGCCCGGTGGATCGACTCGCTCCCTCCTTCCGCCGCCTCCGCCCCACCGGCCGGCGAGGGGAAAGAAGAGGGGTTCTGACGGCGTTGGGGCCGGGGCGAGGGCGCGCGACTTCCTTGCGCCCCAACCTGATGCCGACGGCGCCCGGCGACCGACCGGCGCAGCCCTTGAGCGGCCCACGCATGACGTACTGCCCCCCGCCAAGGCATCTGCGATAGAACATATTGACGAATGACTCCGCAATTACCACTTGCACTGCGCCCCCTTGAGCGCGATGGGCGCGTGCTCGCGCGATGAGCCGCAGCCACGGTTCCTTCCCGTCACGACCACGGCGAAGGGCGAGATGCTGGCGGACTGCTCCTTTGTGGGATGGACTTTCGGATCCCGGTCTTCGAACGCGTGCTTCGCCAGTTCCTGTGCCGCAAACGTGCTGAGATAACGGGCGGGGATGATCACGTCGGTATCGATGTCGCCGCGGACGAACATCGTGGCGTCGAGCGTGGGCGCTGCCGGGGGTGGGCGGATGTCTTTGGCGGTATTCTCAGAGACGGTGAGAAGTATCTCTACCAGCGCAGGTGTCTTGAGCAGTGTCTTCAATCATTCGTCCCGGCGTAACACAGAGCATCCAACAGAGCCGCTCGACCATCCCACACGGCCATCGCGGTTTCGTCGTGCTTCGGCCTGTCTGAGTTCCACCACGCCGATGCCTGAATCCGCTCAATGATCTCGTCCCAATACGGATCCCACCAAGTGCGCGGCCGTTGAAGAAGTTTCAATCGAGCGCCCAGCAGCTGACAAATCCAATAGGTGTTCATATTGTTGACGCATACAAACAGATCTGAACGCTTCATGGCGAGGAGGCGCGTCGCCGACGCCATTTGAACGTACTCGGGAAACGCCAGCCTCATCAAGACGGCGAAATCCTCGCACTGCCTCCTCGAAACAGGTCCCCGTGAGGGGATGAGATCGAGCGCGCGCGAGATCCTTCCTTCGTTTTCGTTGATCGCTTTCGCAAGCATGCCGCTTCCGCAGCTTCCGAACCACAGGAACCGTTTGTCCTCAATGCTTTTTTTTGCACATCCAGCAATGCGGCGGCGCTCGCCCTGTTTCAGGTCGCCGAACTTCTCTGAGCGGCCGAACGCCTCGCGGCACCAAGCCAGGACATGGAGCCGCTCAGAAAGCGGAGTTCCGCCGTCGTTGATGGGGTAGACCGGCTCGTTCTTCACCCGGGCAAGAAATTCATCCCAACTGAGATTCAGCGGCCCCTTGTTCTTCACTAGCAAAGAAAAATCAAGAGGACGGATCTGTCGACCATCGGGCCAATCGACACAACGAATCTTTTGTAACTTGCTGACTGCTGGCCGGGCCCGCTTCCATTCCTCGCGGTACCAAGCCGCTTGGCGGGGCGTGAGTTTGGCGCCGCGCCGCCACCACTTATCGATGGCTTCTTGGAGACTTTCCTTGAGACGGAAAGCACCGGAATCGTTGCTCTCGATAAGCACTGCCGCCTCGTCGTTCGTTTCAAATGCGCTCCTGGTCAGGTTGGCGCTGCCGACGATGCATTTCCAGGAATCGTTCCGATAATGGAAACAGAACACCTTTGGATGAAAAATGCCATCCGACCTCAAGACAAATCGAACGGTGTCCAGATTCAGAAACTCCTCCACGAAGTCGGGATGTGTTTGGAAAAAGTGTATGCCGACCAGAAGCCGTCGAATCTTGTGACGATGCTGCCAGAGGAGATCATAACCCTCAAACCCCACGCCGGCCCATGCGACGGCACCGTCGATGCGCACAGCGAATTCGATGCACTCGCGAAAGGCGTCGGACAGTTCAGTTGGCGTGGATAAAAATCGCATGGCGCGAAGTGCTTTTCCGTGGCTCAGAGGATCATGGCCGAACCCCGACCTCCTCATCCGGCGCGCCTGACAACCCCTCTTCAACAACCGTCGTGACGATGAATCCAAGCGCTCGAAGAAAGTCCGCGGTCGCGGGGGAGAGATTCTCGTCAAGCAGCAGCCGAAGCGTCGCGGAGATCGCGTCACCCAACCGCTACCTCCACTTCCTCGTCGCGGACGAGTGCGATGGCGTATTCCACCGCCCCCACGACCTGTTCGCGCGTAAGGGAAGGGAACGCGTGAACGAGGTCGTCCACCGAATCGCCGCCGGCAAGGCGCGATAGAATGGTCGACACCATGACCCTGGTTCCGGCGATGCAGGGCGCGCCCCCGCAGACACGGGGATTCACGGAAACGAGTGCTCGGCCCATGACGGCAGACCGCCTTTCGTGTCTCGCGCCATTCCGACGCGCCGACGAGGAGATTTTACCACGAATCCGCGTCGAAACTCACCCTACCGCATACTCCCCCACCTCCACCTCCCTCAAATCGCTCTCCTCCGGCGCTTCCACCCTTCCCGTCAGCGCGGCCTTGGCGGCGGTGTAGGGGCGGGCCTTGTGTTCACCCGTCCGTGGCGCCCCGTTTCCCCGGACTAATCGCGCGTCCCGCGCGCGACGCGCTCTCACGCCTCATGCCGGCAGAGCGGTTCCGCAGCCGGCGCAGAACTTGGCGCCGGGCGCGGCCTCGACGCCGCATTTCGAACAGAAGCGCGCTCCGGCCACCGGCCGGCCGCAGGCGGAACAGAACCGGGCGCCGGCCGGGTTGCGCGCGCCGCAGGCGCAGGCCACCCCCGGGCCGACCGCGCCGACCGGCGCCGCGGCGGCGCCCTGGCCGGCGCCGGCGGCCACGGCGTGGGCCATTTGCTGCGCCATGACGAAGCCGGCGCCCAGGCCCATGGCGTCGCCGGCCGCGCCGGGGTTTTTGGCGGCGTCGGCGATGGCCTGGCCGGTCTGGTACTGCACGAAGCGGTTGAGGTCGCCGGTGACCTGAATCTGGCCGCGCTTGTCGATGGCCGCCTCCACCTCCGGCGGGACGGAGATGTTCTCGACCAGGAAGGTGGGAACCTCGATGCCGTAGTCCGCGAGATCGGCCCCGATCTTCTTCCGGCCGCCCTCGCCGAGTTCGTCGTACTGCGAGGCGAGATCGAAAAGCGGCACCTTCGCGGAGGCCGTGAAGTCGGCGAAGCGCGCCACCATGAAGTTGCGCAGTTGCCCGGTGATCTCGTCGGCGGTGAAGAGCGGATCGGTGCCCGCGATGTTCTTGATCAGTTTCCCGGGATCAGCGACACGGAAGGTGAAGGTGCCGAAGGCGCGCAGCCGCACGGGGCCGATCTCGGGATCGCGCACGATGATGGGGTTCTGCGTGCCCCATTTCTGCCCGGTGAAGAGGCGCGTGTTGACGAAATAGACGTCGGCCTTGAAGGGCGACTCGAACCCGTACTTCCACCCCAGCAGCGTGGAGAGGATCGGCATGTTGCTGGTGCGCAGTTCGTGCATCCCCGGCTGGAAAACGTCGGCCACCCGCCCCTCGTTCACGAAGACCGCGGCCTGCGACTCCCGCACGGTGAGTTTCGCCCCGCTTTTGATCTCGTTGGCGTAGACCGGGAACTTGTAGACCAGCGTCTCCCGCGTCGGGTCCACCCACTCGAGGATCTCGATGAACTGCGACTTCAGCCGATCCCAGAACCCCATCATGGACCTCCTTCCGTTCGTGCCACGGCGCGTGATTCACCGCCGAGGCGCGGAGAACGCCGAGGTGTGTGGAGCGCCATCGCCGGTGAACGGTGGCCTCTCCTTGGTTCACTTTCCCGGTTCCGCCGCCGCCGGAGCCGGGGCGGCGGGCGGAGAAGCGCCGTAGACGATGACGCGCGAGCCGACCGTGACCACCGCCTTTTTGCCCGCCACCGCCAGCACCGCCATGGCGCCGGCGGCGCGGTCCACCTCGGTGGAGAAACGGGAAGCGCCCGTCCGCGCGTCGAGAACATGCAACGAGAAGATCACGCGCCGCATGCCCCCAGCCTCCGCCGGGGGCGCCGGCTCCACCTCCTGGCTCAGCAGCAGCAGCCGCCCGCGGGCGAAGAGCGGCGGGCGGTAGTAGAGCGACTCGCGCCCCTGGGCCAGCGCCTGGTCGAACACCGGCTGGGCGCCGGCCGCCGTGTACCGGGTGATCCCCTGCTGGAAGGCGCCGGGGCCGGAGGCGACGGCCCAGAGCAGGTAAAGGTCGCCCCCGCGCGCGCTCATGCCGCGCATGCCGCGCCCGACGGGGAGCGCCGCGTTCCACCGCTCGCGCCCCGTGGCGGGGTCCAGGCTGATGATCCGCGCGGCCGGCGTGGCGTGGAAGAAGAGGAACAGCCCGCGTTCGTCTCCTTCAACCAGCGGGCCATACCCCCCCGCGGGCGGCGCGGCGGGGCGCGACCAAGCCTGGCGGGCTTCGTGCAGGTCCCAGGCCTGCACGTCGTCCTGTGACGCGAGGATCGCGTACCGACCGCCCGCGATCATCGGCGGGCGCATCCAGCCGCGGGCGGGGTTGGCCAGGACACGCAAGGTCTCGCGGGAGGTCAACAGGTCGAAGGCCACCACCTGCCGCGGGCTGTCGAGCACCACCGCCACGGACCGGTCGGTCATCAGCGGCGCTTGCTGGGCGCGCGCGCCGGGAAGCGCGGCGCTCCACATGCTCTCGCCGGTGAAGGCGTCAAGCATCGCCAGCCGCACGCCGCCGCGGCCGCCCGCGGGCGCGGCGAGCACGGCGATCACCCCCCCGTGAAAGGCCACGGCCTGGATTTCGTCGTCGGGGAAGGTCGCCGCCCAGCGCTCGGCCGCGCCGCCGGCCGCCAGCAGTGCGAGCCGCTCGCGCGCCAGCACCAGCAGGCCGCCGCCAAAGTAATGGGCCTCCAGCACGCGGGAGCCGAAACCGTGGTGCTGCCAGAGCGCGGTGTTGTCGCTGGCGCGCCGGCAGAGGAGTTCGGCGGCGGCGGAGACGAGAATCTCCTCCCCAGCGCCCGCCGGAGGAGGGCCGCCAATGGGCAGCGCCTGGGGGAAAGCGCCCTGGCCGAATTCTCCGCGCCAGAGTTCGCGCGGAGCATCATCCATCTCCGGCGCTTCCGCCGAGTCCGGGGGGGCGGGCGAGAGTTCCGGCCGGCGGCGGGCCTCGGCGACGAGCGTCGCGAGGTCGGCGTTCTTGCCGCCGGCAAGCGGAAGAAGGACCGGGGCGGGCGCGGTGGCGGCGCGGCGTTCCATCTCGGCGAGGCAGAGCGTGGCGGCGGCCAGCGCGCCGCGGCGGTCATAGGCGCGAAAGAGCGCCCAGGAAGCCCGCGCGCGCAAGGGGTGGGCGTCGGGTTGATCGCGCAGGAACTCAACCAGGCGACGGGCCGCGGGGGCGGCGCGCCCCTGGTCGATCTCCATCTCGGCGAGGGCCACCACCGCCTCCGCCGCCGCGCGGCTGTTGGGATAGCGCTCGATGGCCAGGCGGAGGCCGGCGTCGGCGCCGGCGCGGACGGCGTCGTCGATGAGGGCGCGGGCCTTGGCCTCGTGGGGGGCGTAGGCCTCGCGGCCGTGTTGGGCGACTATGGCCTCGATGGCGGCCGTGGCGAAGACCCCGGCGCGCGGCGCGCCACCCAGCCGGTCGGCGGGGTAGTCGGCGATGACGCTCTGGTAATGGTCCACCGCTTCGGCCGGGCGTCCGGCCTCGCGGGCGTCGGCGGCCAGCGTGACCTCGACGTACAGCCCGACCCGAACCTCGCCATACTCCGGGAAGGTGGCGCGGAGGTCGCGGTGGTCGCACCGGAGCGCCTGGGCGAGCGCGCCGACCTGGGCGTCGAACTCGGCGGCCTCGGCTTGCTCCGCCCGGCGCGCCCGGGCGAGCGAGCGGAAGATGTCCAGTTTCCGCAGGAGGAGCGCCGCGCGGTCGCCGGCCGAGGCGGCGTAGGGGACGGCGCCGTCCAACGCCGCCGCCGCCTGGCGGTAGGCCGCCTCGCGCGCGGGGCGTTCGGTGGCCGCGGCGGCGGCGACGGTGGCCTCGTTCGCGCGGGCCACGGCGAGGTTGAACAGCGCCGCCCGCGCCTGGCCAAGCACGGCGCGCCCGCGCGGGCTGGGATCGCCGCCGGCGAGATCGGCGGCGCGGGAGAGCGCCTTCCCGGCGTCGTCCCACCGCCGTTTCTGCGCCAGCAGATGGCCGAAGTTCAGCCAGGGCGCGGCGTCGCCTGGCGCCCGGGCGATGCCCTTCTGCGCCAGATCGATGAGCCCGCCGTCGAAGTAGTGGGCGCTCACGCCGGCGTCGCCGGACGCCAGCAGCATGTGGTCGTAGACCGTCAGGTTCACCGCGCCGCCCACGCCGGCGGCGGCGGTCTCCACGGCCTCGATCTTATGCGACAGGTTGCGCGCGTCGTAGCGCGCCACCTCCACCGGCGTGGACACGTAGAGGCCGTCGGCCGTCAACGCCGGCCGCCCGCGAACCGGCGCCGACAGCGCCACGCCGTCCACCCGCTTCCCGGAAAAGAGGCCCACCGCGATCAGCCCGTTGCCGGCCAGGAACACGCGCCCCTCGGCTGACACCCCGGCCAGGTAGCGCAGATCGGCCCGCATCGTGGCCCCCGGCTCATCGGCCGGCACGCCCCGCGCCCGGTCGGGCGGCAGCGCCACGTCGCGCGGCAGCCGCCACAGGAGTTCGCCGGTGGCGACCTTGAAGGCCAGGCAGGCCTCGCAATCGGTCGGCGCCACCACGAACACCCCACCCGCGATGAGCGGCGGGCAGTTGGCGAAGGTGTCGACCCGCAACACCGGCGAGAGGTCCCGCGCGCCGACCACCGGCGCGCTCTCATACTTGCGCGCCCACAACAGGTCCAGCGTCCGCGCGTCCAGCGCCGCCACCGCGCCGAGGTTGGTGTTGACGCCGATCACCCCTTCGGCGCACACCAGCGCCGACGGGAAAACCTCACGCATCGGCCAGCCGAACATGTTCACCTCCTGCTGGCCCGAACAGAGGAACAGCCGCCGCCGGAGCGCGCCGCTCCGGGCGTCGAACGCGCACATGAAGACCCGCGTGTCGGACTCCGTCAGCACCGCCGGCGCGTAGACCGCCCCGCCCCAGACCACGGGCGCGGAGTTGAACGACAACCCCCGCAGCGCCGGCCGGGGGTCGTCCGGACCGCCCGCCTGCCACAAGAGGTCGCCGCTGTCACCGTCCAGCGCCACCAGCCGCCGCCTCGGGTGGGACAGGCGAACCAGGAAGATCGAGAAGTAGTCCGGCGGCCGTTCCACCGGCGTGTCCACCGTGGCGTACACCACGTTCTCCGCCGCCACCACCTCGCACGCCTGGCGCGGATCGCGGTCCTCGTACCGCCCGCCCGATCGGAACGGCTCCACGCGCCGCCACCGCTCTCCCCCGTTGAAGGCGTTCAGCGCGAACACCGCCGGCCCGTCCTGGAAGTAGACCGTTCCCCCCGCCGCCGACGGCTGGATGGCCGGCGGCGCGACGCCGGGGAAGAAGGTGTTGCCGAACGGCATGCTGCGGTTGAACGCCGGCGCTTGCGTCCGCACCGGCGCCGGGTCGTACGACCAGACGCGGGGCGCGATGCCCGGCGACGCCATCGCCGTGCCGCTGCCGGCGGGATTCCCGCGCGGCCCGGCGTAGGCCCCTTCCCCGCCGGCCAGGGAGATATCCTCCCGCGCGGCCGCGGCGGCGATCTCCCGCGCCAACGCCGCCAAGGCGGGGTCCGCGGCTTCGCCGTTCGCGGCCGGCCGGCCGGCGGCTTCGGCCAGTTGCAGGAGGCGGCCGCTCGCCCCGGACAGCGCCGCGGCCAGCGCGGCCCGCGCCTCCACCGCGCGGGCGCGGGGCGCGGCCGACGGTTCGCCGGCGAAAGAGGTGAGAAACTGGTCGTAATGCAGCAGCGCCAGGTCGGCGCGGCCGCGTTCCAGTTCGTGATCCCCCAGCCACTCCAGCGCGGCGGGCGCGAGGGTCGAGAGCGGATGCGCGCGCAGCAACTCCAGCAGCGGGGATGGGTCGCCGGCGCGCATGGCCCGGTCGAAGAGGATGCGCGCCTCGTCGTCGTGCGCCCGCCGATAGGCGGCTTTCCCTTCCGCCGGCAGCGCGGCCAGCGCCCGCAGAACTTCCTCCCGCAGCCCCACGTAGGTCTCTCCCCGCCGCGCGAAACTCTCCGGGAAGCGGCGCAGGAGCGCGTCGTAGTCGCGCGCCAGTTTCTCCCAGCCGTCGCGGCGGGCGGACTCGTTCTGGAGCGCCGTCAGCGCGTTGCGCCGGCCCTCCAGTTGCTCCAGCATGTCCTGCGCGGCCTGCTGAAAGGGGAAGGAGACGAGGCTCTCCGCCTCCTGTTCCTGCGCGCGGGCGGGCCGCGTCGCGGCCTGTCCCGCCAGCACCGCGCCCAGCGCCGCCCACGCCGTGGCGGAGCGCAGGACGGAGCGAATCCCGGCAGGCGCTCTCATGGAAGCCAGAATACCCCACCCCGCTCCGAGAGACAAACCGCGGTGGAGCGCCGGTCCGCGCTTGCGCGGCGTATCAGAGACAGAGCATCTCTTCCATGCGGCGGACCCGATCCTCGATGTCGGCCGGGCGCACCGTCTTGAGACGATGGAGCGAGAAGTCTTCGACGATGAACGAGGCGATCACCGCGCCGCGCAACAGCGCCCGCTTCACGGTGGGGAACGAAACGTCGTTCGCCCGCGCCAGAAACCCCATCACCCCGCCCGCGAAGGCGTCGCCCGCCCCCGTGGGGTCCACCACGTTCTCCACCGGGTAGGCGGGCAGCGCGAAGAAGAGGCCGTCGGCGAAGAGCAGCGCGCCGTGTTCGCCCTTCTTCAGGATGATCATGCGCGGCCCCAGCGCCAGCAGGGCGCGGCCGGCGCGGATCAGGTTGCTCTCCTCCGTCAACAGGCGCGCCTCCTCGTCGTTCAGGATGAAGGCGTCCACCTTCTTGAGCACCTCGAGGAGGCCGTCGCGCTCCTCGACGATCCAGTGGTTCATCGAGTCCAGGCAGACGAACTTCGGCCGCTGCATCTGCGCCAGCACGCGGGCCTGCAGGTCCGGATGGCCGTTCCCCAGGAAGACGAAGGGCGCGGCCCGGTGCGCCGCCACCACCCGCGGTTGCCAGGCGCCGAAAACGTTGAGATGCACCTCCAGCGTGGTGCGGCGCGAGAAGTCGGCGTTGTATTCGCCCGCCCAGAAGAAGGTCTGGCCCCGCGCGCGCTCCACCCCGGTCACGTCCACGCCGCGATCCGCCAGCAGCCGGAGGTAGTCGTCGGGGAAGTCGTCGCCGATCACCGAGACCACCTTCACCGGCGAGAAGAACGACGCCGCGTACGAGAAGTGCGTGGCCGAGCCGCCGATCACCCGCTCCGCCCGGCCGCGCGCGGTGTGGATGGTGTCGAACGCCACGGTGCCAAGGGCGAGAAGAGGCATTCAAATCTCCGCTTTCCGGCTTCGGCGGTTCAGCGCCCGGCGCTGTTCCGCGGCCACGAAACTCCCCAGCCGCGCGCGGGAGCGGCGCTCCAGCATGTCGCCGGGCTGGGGGGCGAGCCGGACGGCGTGGAGCCGTTCCCCGGCCTTCACGCTCTTGACCAGGGTCACGACCCCGCGCAGGACGTACCTCTCCCCGTCGCCGGGCAGGGAGAACTGGGCCTCGACCGGAGAGTTCACCACGATCTCCGGCGCCGCCTCCCGCGGGAGGCGGAACGCGAACCCGCCGAGGGAGACGTCGTGCAGCGCGGCGCGGGCCACTTTCTTGTCGCCGGGCAGCGGACCGCCGTGAATGACGAGCGCCGGGACGGCGGGCTTGCTGGGCAGCAGGACGCGCACGTGGGCGCGCTTCTGCACGACGTTCACGCTCGCGGGCCACGAAAGGCGCGCCACCGGGTGCGCGCGGCCGGCCGGGTCGGTGAAGTGACCACGCCCCCGGGCCGCGGTCTTGAACACGAAGGTCTGGTTGTCGTGGCGGAAGCCGGCCTCCACGGTCGGGCCAGATTCGACCAGCGACCAGGCCGGGATGTCGTCGGGGATGGCCACCAGCAGCGCCTCCGGCTCGGGCGCGCCGGGGGGATCGACGGCCAGGAAGCGGGAGGCGAGCAACCCCTCGCCGGTTTTCACGGCGGCGTCGTCCGTGAGGCGCGCGGCCAAGAACAGGGGCTGCTGTTCGGCGCACAGCCGCTCCAGGAGGTGGCGGGCCTTGTCGGGCGCGAGTTCGGTGGTGATCCGCATGCGCCTCTTCCCCCGCCCAGCAGAGTAAAGGAGACGGCGGTGGGATTCCAGCCGCGAGCGGGCGGGGTCTCGGGGTCACGGCGTTGAACAAAGAAAAAAAAATCGGATTTTTTTCCGCCGCATCCGAATTCTGTCGCCCCCCTCGGGATGATGGGCCGTGGAGCAGGAACCCGGAGCGTGAGCGACGGGGTTGGCCGCGGGGACGAACAGAACCAGAAAGGAGGGCGGGAATGGACCGGTACACGGACTACGGCCGGGTGGCCGACGCGCTGGCCGCCCTCGGGTTCGAGATGAACCCGACCGAGAACACGGTGCTGCTGGCGGGCCGCGAGACGCCCGTGGAAATGGTGGTGGACCTCGGTCTGCCGCTCATCCTGGAGGCGCTCACCCGCCACGCGCACGGGGAGCGCCACCACGCTCCGAATCCCCTCAACAGCCCACGGAAGGAGACGCCATGAACGCGCTGTTCGACAACGCCATCGACGCCACGACACTCGCCCCGGCCACGGTCACCGCCGGGCGCGAAACGCTCGCCCCCGCGCCCCGGAAAGGAGGCGCGCGCGGAGCGGGACGCGCCACCCACGCGCTTGCCCCCACGCCGCCCGCGCCGATCTCTCGCGGGCGGGGGAGGCGGGGGCCGGTCGCTGACGTTCCCGGCTCCTGCTCCGGCAAAGGCCGCGTCGGCGACGCGCGGCGCGTGGGCGGGCTGCGCCGCGTTCCCGCGCGGCCGGCGCTGGTGACGCTGCCCACGATCTGCACCGAGTTCGCGCAAGCGCCGGAAGCGCCGCAGACCTGCTGCCGCAACTTCGACTACGACCTCCAGCAGTGCCTGGTCTCGCTGGCGCCCTGCCACTACGTGGAGCATTGACCCCATTCCCCGACTCAATCGTGCGCGGCCGTGACCGTCATGTGACCGTCCTCTTCTCGCCCCGGAAGGCGTAGGACGCGGCCAACCCACGCGCGCGCCGCGCCGCACGCCTGATGGCCGGCAACGATCCCCGGATGTCAGGATCGCGGGATTTCATCTTGGTCGTCATGCGATGTCGTCCGAATCGGGAGGATTGAGAGTGCAACCCGAAGTGGCGTTGCTCGCGTTCGATGCCGATGGGTTCCCGCCCCCTCACCCCTTTAGAGTCTCTTCGATGAACTTCGTGATCCTCTCACGATTGGCCGAGAGACTCGAATACTGCTTCTCGCACACGTCACTGAAACGAGCCAGCACCTTGCGGTTGATCGATTCCTGATCCTCGAAGATCGCCAGGGAGCGGAACGCGATCCCCCACTTTTCGAACTGAAGAAGCGCGATGTGGGCAGATTGAGTCTTGTCGTCACTCGGCAGCGCGTGGACCAAGAGGGGCCGCGGCACACCGTTATTGCTGCTGATGCGGCAGTCCACCGTGTACATTCCCTGGGGATCATGCTGGGGATCGTGCCAATCAAAGACCCTGCGATCCTCCGGTACGGCTTGGCTCAACAAGGCCTGGAAGTCCTCCCGGAACGTGGAGCGCACCCGCTCACGTGACAGATACGACACGTCGGTGATCTTGAGGAGAGCCTGAACGAACGAGTAGAGCGCGTCTCCGTACCGCTCATCCGGGACGTCCAGCACGAGCTCTCCCTCGCGATCCTCGATTCGGAACGTGGACAGAGCGTTCGAGATGATCTTCTGGCGCGTGCCCCTCTGAAGCGCCTCCTCGTCGAGGTCGTAGGTCAGGTGCATGTAAGTGTGCGCCTCGTCCGAGAGCACCCACCGCTGCCCCACCTTCTTCAAGACGATCGCCAAGTGGTCGCCGTCCTCGAACAGGAACGGCGTGAACACGCGATAACGCTCCATGCCCTCCGCGGCGAGGCGAACCTTCGCGGAAACCTTCTGGTGGAAATCTCGCTCGATGGCTTCGGTGGACATCGTCTACACCTCCTCGAAGAGAGGGGTCTGAGATTCGGGCGGAACATCGAGATTCGCGTCGTCGATCAGGCAGCGAAGCGCGCCGTGGAGGTCGCCGTATCGGTCGGTCGGCTCCGCATAGGCATCCTCACGTGTCCCGAGTTGCTGGTACCGCTCCGTGGCCACGTGGACATGAAAGTCGTAGAACGTCGAGTCTTCGATGTGGTTCGTGTGCTCGTGGCTCTTGCCATTGTAGCGCCTCAGGCGGAAGAGTTGGTTCGACTGCGGGACATGCACCGCCAGAATCGCCGAGAAATCGAGTGCATTGACCTTGTTCTGCCGGAGGATCAGGCGGAACTTGTTGCCAGCGTCGCCGGTCATATCCAAATCCCGCTCGTCATGCCCGCGCTTGGGGCGGAGGCGCATCCGGTTTCGCCAGCCCGCGGGCAGAGGCTTCCGTTCCTGAACCAGAGCCGCGATCTCATTGTCCGAGTACGTGCCTGCCATCGCCAATCGCTCCGGTACGCTCCTCACCCTGTGCCAGGCTCTCCCCTTGGCCTTCTCGTCAAGACTCCTCGAACCGCTTCTTCATTTTAGGACACCATGGGACTACCGGCCACCCATTGCGTCCGGGAGGTCGAACAGCGATGCCTGCCCCCGACGCTCAGCCTCGGTGCGCGGTTTCTTGCCCGACGGCCGCGCGACGACTTCCGAGTCTTCTTCCGCGGGCTTCATGGGCAGGTTCGTAGGACTCTCTACCGTTTACGCAACACAAATTCGGCGGGGTGTACCCCCGTCGCCTCCTTTTTTCACGGGGTTTGAGAGGGCGTTGGTCCTCGCGGGCGACACCCCAGTCCTTTTTTTCGCGCCCCCAGCCGTGGGTGAGGGCGCGAAAAACAGGACTGGGGTGTCTGGATTATGAAAAGGGGTTTTTGAATGTTTGGGTGGTGGTCAGGCGGGCTTGGGAGCGTGTCGAGTG
>JACQVU010000005.1 GCA_016209585.1 Planctomycetota bacterium | reverse complement strand
GCCGACAAGAAACTCGACGCCGCCGACCCCGTGGTTCGCGTCTTCCGTCTGGACAAGGAGGTGCCCGTGGGTGGCTCCGCGCTGCTCGGCGGCCCCAACGAAGACGCCCCCGCGCCCTTCGACTTCCCCGAGGGGCCGGGCGCGCTCATCGCCGTCGCGGATGACGGCGCGGCCCTCCAGGAAGAGGACGAGGCCAACAACGCCTTGCTGCTCGACCACGATTTCTTCGCCGCTCCGGCGCGCCCGGTGCGCCCCGTGGCGTCGGAACTCGTGGTGACCAGCGTCGCCAGCCCGACCTTCGCCATTCGTTCCGAACCGCTCGGCATGGTCTACACCGTGCAGAACCGCCTCGCCTCCCTTCCCGGACCCCTGCCCTTCGGCGTCGACCTCTTCCTTTCGCCCACCGCGCGCCCCGATCCCGAAACCTCCGTCTTTCTCCTCCGGGACTTCCCGGCCACCTTCTCCGCCACCACCGACGGCGCCACGCAGTCGTTCCTCCTTCCCATCCGCCTGGTCGCCCCGAATCTCGTGGCCGGGCGGTTCTTCCTCTTCCTGCGCGTCAAACCCTACTACCCCACCGTGGCCGGCGCCGGCGGGGCGCTCGGCCTGGAACAAGGCACGGTCGCTTTCCTCGACTCCGACTCCACCGGCCGCACAATCCTGGTCGCCACCGACGCCTGTGTCGGCCTCACCACCGACGGCGGCGAGTCGTTCCGCCTCTTCGACGCGGCCACGCTCTTTCCGCCGCCGGATGGGGGCGCCGCGCAGGCGGCGCGCGTCACGGCCGCGGCCTTCGCCCAGAAGGCCCCCGGTCAGATGCTGGTCGGCTCCACCGCCGGCGCCGCCCTTTCGACCGACGACGGCAAGACCTGGCGACGCTTCAGCGCCGCGACCCATCCGGGATTCCCGACCGGCGCCATCGCCACCGTGGCCATCGCCCCCGCCACGGCCGCCTCCGGCCCGCGCATCGCCGTGGGCGGAGCAGAAGGCGCCGCCCTGTCGGCCGACGGCGGGGTCACCTTTCAGCCGCTGGCCGGCCTGCCGGCCGTGGCGGTGCGGCGGATCGAGTTCCATCCCGGCGACCCGGCGGGGAACCTCCTGCTGGTCGCCACCGCCGGCGGCGCGGCGCTCAGCCGTGACGGCGGCGCGACGTTCGCGCGGTTCACGGCCGCGACGACTCCGGGCTTTCCGTCCGACGACGTGGCCGCCGCGGCGTTCCACGGCGGCGACGTCACCGGAAACACTTTCCTCGCCGCCACCGCGGCCGGGGCGCGCCTGACGGTCAACGGCGGCGTCACGTTCACCGCTCCGGCGGGCGCGCCGGCCGGCGCGGTCCCGGCGGGTGACTTCCTCGACGCGCCCGTGGCCGCGGCCGCGCTTCCCTTCGTCATCGGAACGGCCGCCGGGGCCTTCGTCACCCGTGACGGCGGCGCCACCTTCACCGAACGCTACACCGCGGCCGACACCGCCATTCCCGACCCGGCCATCCGCGACGCGGCCTTCCACCAGGGCGACGCCTCCGGCCGGCGGCTGCTGCTGGGCACGCCGCGGTCGCTGGTCTACGTCCCCAAGGGGTCCGCCGCGCCGGTGCGCCAGGTGTCCCTGTTGGAATCGCAACGCACGGCGCTGGCCCCGGTGCAGGTCTATGATCAATCCGTGCTGGAAGGGAACGCGCGCCTCTTCGCCGCCTCCACCGTGCTGGGAGGCATTTCGTCGCGGCCGGTCTCCGAGCAGACGCTGGCGGCGGGGTCGCAGCGCATTCTCAGTTTTTCCATTCCCGACGTGGCCGGCGTCGACCCCGACGAGGCCCAGATCATGATCGTGGTCAGCGGCAACGGCTTCGACGCCGTGGCCGACCTGCTCGACTCCACCGGCCGCCTCATCGCCCAAAGCGACGATTCACCCGGCTCGCTCGACCCGGTGATCTACACGCCCCTCTCCGCCGTCACGCCCGAGACACGCTTTTACCTCATCGTGTCCAGCGTGGGCGAGCACTCCGGCTCCCGCGACTTCTCCGTGCTGATCAACGCCAACTCCCGCGCCGCCGGCCGCCGCGCGCTGCCCACGGCGGCGAACGTCGGCGACCTCTTCGGGCTGGGCTTCTCGCACGAGCGTAACGCCGAAGCCACCATCCAGGCCGCTTCGTTCTCGCTGGCCAACCCCCTGCGCGAGTACCTCTTCACCATGCCCCATAATGCCCGCGTCTCCATGACCGTCGACTCCGGCCTCCCCCTGGCCGACGTCAATCTCGTTCGCTTCGACGGCGCGCGCGGCATCGCCCCCGTCACCGTCTTCAACGACCTCGACGCCCAGGGCCGCTCCCTCCTCAAGCCCGACGCCGGCGAGCCCTCCTTCACGCTCCAGGCTGGGCGCTACATCCTCACGCTCGACAACCTCTCGCCCGAAGCCGCCACCCACACCCTTACCGCCACCATGCGCGTCCGCAAGTGACGTGACGCCGTCAGGCGGTCCGGCTCGTAGTTCCGCCGTCAGGCGGTCCGGCTCGTAGTTCCGCCGTCAGGCGGTCCGGCTCGTAGTTCCGCCGTCAGGCGGTCTCTCATTTCCCGATGCAGAACCGGGCGAAAACCCGGTTCAGAACCTCTTCGGACGACAGATCGCCCGCCACCTCCCCCAGCGCGGCCGCGGCCTCCCGCAGCGCCAGGGCGGCGATCTCGCCGTGGCGACAACGTTCCCCATCGGCGCCGAGATCGTCGAGCGCCGCGCGGGCGCGGCCCAGCGCATGGGCCAGCCGCGCGTTCATCGGCGCGCCGGAGCCGGAAAAGGCCGCCAGCGCGCGAGCCGCCAGCGCCGCCCGCAACGTGTCGAGGCCCTCGCCGGTCACCGTCGAAGTCGCCACGTCGAACGCCGCCGCCGCCGGGGGCGCGGCCACGCCGGGCGCGAGGTCTATTTTGTGCAGCACCCGCAGCGTCCGCCCCCGGTCCACGTCCACGCCCGGCGGCGGGGCGGCGTCGCCCCCGTCGGCCGCGCGGACCCAGACGAGCAAGTCGGCCCGGCCCATCGCCGCCGCGCGCCGCGCGGCTGCGGCGCGGTCCAGCAGATCGTCAGACTCGATGACGCCGGCCGTGTCGGCCAGCAGGAGCGTGGAGTCGCCGAAGCGGGCCTCCTCCTCGATCACGTCGCGCGTGGCGCCCGGCTCGGCGCTAACCACCACCCGCCGCCGACCGAGCAGCGCGTTGAACAGCGACGACTTTCCCGCGTTCGCCCGCCCCACCAACGTCGCCCGGAACAACCTCCCGCCGCCCGCGCGCGGGGCGGCGCCAGCCCGCGCCTCGCGCTCCGCCTCGGCGACGCGGCCGGCCAGCGACCGGCAACTCGCGGCCAGCGTGGCGGGAGGAAGCAGGTTGATGTCCTGGTCCGTGAAGTCGATGCTGGCCTCGGTCAGCGCCAGGAGGTTCGCCACTTCGTCTCGCAGGGCGCGGATGGCGTCGCCCCGGCGCCCCTCCAGCGCCTCCAGCGCGGCGCGGCGGTCGCTCTCCGACTCCGCCGCGATGAGCGCCGCCACCCCCTCCGCCTGCGTGAGATCGATGCGCCCGTGGTGGAAGGCCCGCGCCGTGAACTCCCCGGGGCCGGCCGCCCGCACCCCGTCGCCGCACAGCGCCTCCATCAGCGCCTCCATCAGCAGCGGTAAACCGAGCGTGTGCACCTCGACCACGTCCTCGCCCGTGAATGACCGCGGCGCGACGAAGCCGTACACCCGCGCGGGCAGCGGCGGAAAACCGGGCAGAGAGAGCCGACCGCTCCTCACCCCACGGGATCGGGGCGGGGCCGGCGCCACCAGCTGGCCGACGCGGTCGAACGCCAGCGGGCCGGAGAGCCGCGCCACGCCGCGCGCCGCGGCGCCGGCCGGCGACGACACCGCGGCGATGGTCTCCACGGAGAGCATTCAGAGCCTATTTCGGTGGACCATTCGCGCTACGCCCGGCTGCGAGCGTCCCGGCCGGCGTCGGGCGCCCTCGACATATTACCCCGAATATGTTTTCGGGCGCCCTCCTTGCCTGGCGCGCTCTCGATCGGGCTCGCGCGCGAAGCGCCCACCGAAATAGGCTCTCACGCGCCGCCGGACGGATGGTCGGCGGAGAGATCGTCGGCCACGACGCCCACCTCGCGCATCACGGCCATCGCGAAGAGCGCCGCCGCGAAAAACAGGTATCCGACCGTGAACTCCCACCCCACCACCACCCCCGCCGGCGGCGAGTAGCCGAACCAGGAGAGCAGCGGGAAGCCGACGGCGTCGGCGAACTCCCCCGGGGGCGCCACGTACCCGGAGTGGATGAACCCGGCCGCCGCCAGCGCCGCGCCGATCAGCGCCCAGAGCATGGCGCGCATGAATCGCCGCTCAATGATGAACACCAGGATGGCCGTGAGCACCATCGCTGAGAAGAGGAAGCCGGAGCCAAGTTGCAGGATGCCCTGCAACTCGAACCCCTGCCGGTGCAGGAACTCCAGCGCCGTCGCGTGCGGCCGCGCCGCGGGGTCGAAGACCGCGGCCAGCGTCGGGTCCGCGGCCGCGCCGCTCTCGGCCACGGCCCGGAGGTTGGCGTCGAGCGACCGCCCGCCGGCGAAAATCTGCGTGTCAAGGTTGAACACCTTGATCGTGACGCTCCCCCAGAGCGCGATGGCCGGCAGGAACCCCAGCGCCACCGCCGGCGCATGTTTCCGCGGCGTCTCCTGGAAGGCCTGCGCGGCGATGACCAGCCCGATGTAGAGCAGAATGGCCACGCCGGCCTCCTTGGGCACCACCGCGAACACCACCTGCGAAAGCCCCGTGACGCAGAGCGCGAAAATGAAAACTCCCGTCAGCGCCGAGTACCCCGCCCGCGCGCCCATGGCCTTCCAACCAGGGTGGCCAATGTAGACCGTGGTGGGGTAGCAGGAGCCGAAGAAGGCCGCCAGCATGGAGCCGAGACCGTTCGCCATCATCGTCGAGTCGGTGGGATAAACGTCCCCCGCCACCGCCGCGCTCTCGATGTTCTGCAACGTGCCCAGCGCGTTCATCACGCCCATCGGAATGATGATCGGCAGGAACCGGGCCGCCTCGGCCCAGAGGTCCCGGTCGAGGAAGTCCGGCAGGCAGAACGTGAGCCACCGCGGATGCACCTGCGCCATCGCTTCCCGCACCCGCTCCGCGCTCACCGGCGAGTTGAGCGCCGGGTCCCCCGCCGCCCACCAGGCGATGGCCGCGCCGGTCACCACCGTCACCAGCCCGCCGGGCACGCCGAACGGGAAGCGCACACGGCCGAAATAGGTGATGAGCAGAATGGCCGCCGGCAGGAACGTGTAGAGCGGATTGTGGAAGACCTTGAGAATGAACTCCATGGAGATGAGCGCCAGCGCGATCCCCGCCAGCGTGGAGAGCAGCGCGGCCCGGGGCGTGGCGCGCCGCACCCGCTCGCCGATGAAGGCCCCCGCGAACTCGATCACCCCCGACAGGAGGCAGGCCACCAGCCCCACCCGCCAGGCGTGGAACGCGGCCATGTCACGCGCCTGCTCGGCCGCGTGGCCGGCCTGCTGGAACTCCCCGCTCTTGAGCGCGAAGACCGGGATGATGATCAGTGTCGCGTAGGCGAACAGGCTGGGCGTGTTGATGCCGTAGGGCAGCGCCGTCACGTCGCTCCGCCCGGTGGCCGCGGCCAACCGGCGCGCCTGGCGCCAGTAGTAGAGGTTGCCGAAGGCGATGGAGAGCGCCGCGCCCGGCAACACGGTGTCGAAGATCATAGTGTTCGACAGGCCGGCCAGCCCGGAGAACGCGCCGATCATGATCAGGTTGACCACGTTATCGATCGCCAGGCCGAAAAACCCGTCGATGTCCCCCCGCGCCAGAAGGGGCGTCCTCCGAGGCTGCATCGGCGCGGGCGCGGGCGCGGGCGCGGCGGTGGGGGAAACCATGAAGCGAACCGGTGGACGCGGCCAACCGCGGGAACCCCGGACGCGCGACCATGTAGACCGGGGGGTCAGGATTATACGGGTTCGGCGGCGGGACGGGGAGCCTCTCCAAGGAGATCACTCAGCGAAAGTGCGAAAGAATCTGGACACTACCAGCTGGCGGTGTCGAGCGCGCGCCAGGAGTCAGCCGCGAAATCGTACACGCCGCCGGTGTTCAGCGACGAGCGGTTCGCCCCGCCCAGCGGTGGGTTCGCGCCGCCCCAGACGACCATCGTGGTTCCCACGCCGCCCACGCAGTTCGACGCCGCGGCGTGCAGGTACCGCCCCAGCGGCGCGTTCACGGCCGAGATCGGCGCCCAAGTGTCAGCCGCGGGATCATACATAGCGCCCGTGTTCAGCATGTTGACCCCGTTCCACCCGCCCCAGACGAGCAGGTTCCGGCTCACGCAGACCGAGGTGTGCTGCCGCCGCGCGGCGGGGGCGTTCACCATCGACGGCGAAGAAGGACGAACGCGGTGGCGGTGGCGGCTGCACCGGCGGCCAGAACGCCGACGGCGATGAGGACCTCGAACCAGCCGAGGGCGGCGCGTGGGGATGCGGCGGACTGCGTGGCGCGCGCGGGTGGTGACACGCGATCCGCGGTGGAGTGGGCGGGTTCAGCACGCGCGGGGAGCGCGGCGTGGCCGGCGGCTACCGTCCCGGCCGAGGCGGCGCCAGTCGCGGCGGCGGCGGTCGTGGAGGTGTCGCGGCTCGCTTCGCCGTCGCCGGTTCCAACGCCGCCGACCGCCCCCGGTGAGCCGCCCCCCGGCGATGCCAAGGACCAAGGGTCTTTGCCATTGCGAGCCGACTGGGTGGGAATCGGGGAGTCGAATTCGGTGACGGTTCTGTTGGAGGCAGAATTGCGGATACGGACGAGACTTGCGCGCCGTCGCTAGCGGGTGAGCCAACACCTTCGGCGATAGCCGAGACACGCCGAGGCGGAGCGTCCCGAGAAAACAAATATGGCAGTGTGCGCGAACCTGAATCCGCCGGATAGGTCTGTCGCGAAGACAACAAGATCGTTCCAGGGTTTCCGGCTCCGGTTGCCGAAGGATGTGTGCCAGATTGCTCAGAGGAAGCGGCTTGCTTGGCCGCAGAACCGGCTGGAAGCAGAGTGCATGACACATAGGAAGCGCCGGCCGAAGAGTCATCCGGAGTCGAACAACCAGCTACCTCCACGGCGAACAGAGCCAAGATAAATCCAATCCGCATGTGAATCACTTTCCTTTCAGAAAATACTGCTTGTAGTGGTCCGCCATGGTCGTCCCGACAGGAGCCCCCGGAGGACGAATGATAACCCAGTCGACTTCAGAAATAGAGGGAAGCAACAACGGCGCCTCGTTCGTCGCAGTTCCATCTGGCGCGTCAGGAAAAGATTTCTGTTGAAACTCAAGAGCGGTCTTATTCGCGTTTTGACGCAATACCGCGGACCAGGACCACGCTGCTACCGCCAGGGTCGAGGTAACTCCATCGGGCCGTTCAAATACGAGGAACATCTTGAATTGCTGGTTCACGGAAACAGACTTCATAATCTCGTGTGGTTTCGGGACAGCGAGCCCTTGGTGCGGAGTGTCGTTGGTCTCGATTTCCATAATGTTGTCGTTCAACCGATTGACGAAGGATCCGAATTCTGCCGGCTCGTCAGCATGCCATTTGCCTCCAGTCGAAAAGCGCAGCGCGCTGTCGTCAACAAAGACAATCTGCTTGTCACTTTGCATGTTTTGAATGTACTTCGCTGCACCACGGCACTGATTGGGCCAGTTTAGAGTAGCCTTGAACGCGATACCGGAACGTCAACCGGGGCCACGTCGGGATCGCCATCGGCGGTGAAGCGCACGCTGGCCTCGCCGGGGCGGCGACCGAGCACACCCACCCCCTTGCCCTCAAGTTTGGGGGCGATGCGGAGAATGTCCTCTCCGCCCGGCGTCTGAATGGTGGCGGTCATCGGCGCGAGACGCAACAAAACGTCATCAGCGGTGAAACGCTGATTGTCCGCCCCCGCGTACACCAGTTCGCCGCGCGCGCGCTTCATGTCGCACACCTCAAACTCGACCGTTCCACTGCGCTCCGGATCGTAGGGCGCATCATCGAGCGAGACGCGAAGAAACGGCTCCACCACGAATAAGTCTACCACGAACGACTCGTCTTCGTCGCACAACCGAGCGGCCACCTGGTACCGGCCCGGAGCCAGACCGGCCGTGCGGAACTCCGTCGCGCCCCGGGCCAGGTCGCGCACTACGATGCCGGCGGGCGTGCGCAGCGACCATGAAGTCTCGGCGGCGACGGTCCCGGGAACGAGTAACCCGTACGGCGGGCCAGCCTCGTTGGAATGGGCGCGGAGCGCCACGGTTTCGCCCGGAGAACACACCAGCGCCTCCTTCAGCGGCCAGGAAACACTCATGGGAGTGGTCACTTCGTCAAGCGCGCGCGGATTGCCTGCCGACGCTTGGCGTTCAATCGTGATGGCGAGCAAGCGGTAAATGTGCGCGCGCCAGCCGCCGACGAACGTCACGACGATTTCCTCTGGTTCCCCGCCGCCGGCAACTTCCCGATAGGCGCGGAAGGGCACAGCCTCCACGTCCGCGCCGGCGATCACGTCGCGCCCGTCGTGCTTCCCGCCGTTCCAGAGCGCGCGTGTCGGCGTCTCCTGGCTGACGAAACCGAGCGGCGCCGGCATCGCCACGCCGTCGCCAAGCAATTGGAACATCACGTCGCCGCCGGGAACCGCGGCGCCGCCCTCGATGGACAGCGGATTCCCCAACTCGTCCACCTCGCCGGCGCGGGTCGTCAGCGACAGATCGGGCGCGGCGATGACGTGCAGCACGTGGTCTCCAATCTCGCCGGCGAACGGCGCGAACGCGCTTTCATCGTACGCGGGACGCACGGTCACGTTGCCCACCGCGGCCCAGATGCGCCCGAGCCGATTGCGTCGAGGGAGCACGAAGACTTCCGGGAGGCGGGTGGCTTCAAACCGCGCCTGCGTGTCACGGATTCCCGGCTCGACCGAGCCCGATAGCGCGATGCCCCCCGGTTGAACGGGAATCTCGCCTTGACCGCCAACCACGTTGAACACCACGACCTGGCTGTCACCGAGCGCCAGTTCCGCCTGGCCGTTGAAATCGCTCACCAGATTGTCGAACTCATCGACCACGCGCACGGCGAAGGGGCCCAGCGGCTCGCCCGCCACCGGAGTGCTCGGGAACGCGCTGATATCGAACTTGGCCGCGGCGGCCGGTTTCACTTGAATACCGGGCAGCGAGCCGGAGTGATAACCGTCGCGCGAGTCGAACACGGTGAGTTCGTACTCGCCGGCCGCGGTCAGCCGCTGCTCGATGGTGGCGACGCCACCCGTGAACGTGAGCCGTCCGACGATCACGGGTGGCCCCCGCAGGGCGAACATCGCGCGATCTTCCCCTTCGTAGGTCAGGATCGCGTTGCCGAACTCGTCCCGCGCCGTGGCCACCGCGGACAACGTGTTCCCCGCCGTGACGGTGGCCGCGCCGACGACGTCGAAATGATGGATCGGCCCCGGACTCACCACCAAGGGCGGCAACATGGTGGATGCCGGCCCCGCCGAGTCGCCGAGGATCATAACGTACGTTCCCGCCGTCTGGATTCCGTCCGGGTCGGCGGGGAATTGGACCATCCCGTTGACCGCCGGCCCCAGCGTGAACACGAGCGCGTCATTGATGAATACGTCGATGAAGCCGGCGTACGTCACGGCCAGGTTGCCGAAGCGATCGTGCGCCGAGACGTTGATGGGGCCAAACGGCGTGCCCGCGCCGATTTCGGTGGGGAAACCCGCGGCCGCGAACTGGCTGACCGGACCCGCGAGCACCGACACCGAGGGAAGCGCCGTTTCAGGCGCGCCCGACGAATCCCGAATCGAGGCTGCATAAAGTCCGGCGATTTCCACTCCCTCCGCGACTGGCGGAGTCTGGATGACGCCGCCCGTCGGCGACTTCCTGCCCGGCGGCGCCGAAGTGACCTTCTCCGAGGCCGGGGATTTCGAGATCGCCGCCCGGTGCAAGGAAGACCTTGATCCGCTCACGTTCGGCTTCGGCCCGCACGTACACATTGTTGACCTGCTCCTGCTCGTGCTGACCGAAGAGGCTGACCCCTCGAACCTCGTCGTCCTCTTCCGCGGCGACCCGCCGGCCGATCCCCTGGCCGTGGCCCCCGGTTCGCTCATTGGTCTCGACGTGTACACCGACGAGCCGGGGCACGAGCAGGATGTCTGGTTCGAGGTCACGCCCGGCGAGACGGCTGACCCCTCGTTCGGCGTCTTCACATCCGACGGCGAGGCCTGGGTGAGCGTGGGAAGCGCCCCCATCTACACGATTCGGGTGTATCATGATAAGGATGGCTCGTTCGACTACGGCGGCAACGATCCGTACGTCATCGCCACGGTGTCGACCATTCCCGCCGCCAGCCCGATCCGGGTGACGGCTGACGATGGCTTTGACCACGCGGACTCCAGCCAACCCTTCCCCGACAGTATTCTGGTGACCACCGTGGTGTATACTGGCGAGATGATCGACCTGGAAGCCATCTTCGAGGACCTCGCGCCGCGCGGCGGCCAGGTCTCGACGCTGGCGCGCGGGGCACGGGG
>JACQVU010000070.1 GCA_016209585.1 Planctomycetota bacterium | reverse complement strand
GTATACCAAACGCCGGTGTCGACAAGACGATAGACGACTTCGGCGTGGCCGCCGACGCCGGCGGGAGAGGCGCGCGGATCCCGTTTCGGTAGACCATTCGCGCTGCGCCCGGCTGGGAGCGTGCCGAGGCGGAGCCGGGCGTCCTTCTTGCCCGGCAATCTCGCTCGGGCTCGCGGGCGAAGCGCCCACCGAAAACGGGTTCTCAGAACAACCCGCGGTCGAGGTTGCGGTAGTTGATGGCCTCGGCGACGTGTTCCTCGGTGATGGCGTCGGCCGCCTCCAGGTCGGCGATGGTGCGCGCCAGTCGCTTGATCCGGGAGTAGGCGCGCGCGGAGAGGTTAAGTTCGCGCATGGCGCGTTCCAGCGTGCGCTCGCAGGCTGGGGAGAGCACGCAGTATTTTCGCAGTTGGGCCTCGCCCATCCGGGCGTTGGTATGAAACGGTTCGCCCTGGTACCGCTGGGTCTGGACCGCGCGCGCGTTCACCACCCGGGCGCGGATGGCGCCGGAGGCCTCGCCCCGATCGTGTCCCGCCAGCCGCTTGTACTCCACGGGGGGCACGTCGAGGTGGATGTCGATGCGGTCGAGCAGCGGGCCGGAGATCTTGCCGAGGTAGGCCCGCACCTCCCGGGGCGTGCAGTGGCATTGCTTGGCCGGGTGCGTGAGGTAGCCGCAGGGGCAGGGGTTCATGGCGCAGACCAGCATGATGTTCGCGGGGAAGGTCAGCGACGTGCGCGCCCGCGCGATGTTCACCCGCCCGTCCTCCAGGGGCTGGCGCAGCATCTCCAGCGTCTTGCGGTTGAACTCGGTGAGTTCGTCGAGGAAGAGCACGCCGTGATGCGCCAGCGAGACCTCGCCCGGCCGCGGGATGCTGCCGCCGCCGATGAGGCCGGCGTCGGAGATGGAGTGGTGCGGCGCGCGGAAGGGGCGATGGCGCGTGATGGCCGTTTTCGGGGGCAGGATGCCGGCGACGGAGTGGATGCGGGTCGTTTCCAGCGCCTCCTGCGGCAGGAAGGGGGGCAGGATGGAGGGCAGGCGCATGGCCAGCATGGTCTTGCCGGAGCCGGGCGGGCCGAGCATCAGCACGTTGTGGCCGCCGGCGGCGGCGATGGTGAGGGCGTGCTTGGTGTGCTCCTGGCCTTTCACGTCGGCGAAGTCCAGTTGGCCGAGGGTCTCACCGCTGAACATTTTGCTGATATCGGTGTGGTGGGGCTCTAGCGGCATGGTGCCGGTGAAGAAGCCGACGGCCTCGGAGAGGAAGGCGACGCCGAAGACGTCGATGCCCTCCACCACGCTGGCCTCCTCCACGTTCTCCTTCGGCACGATCACGCCCTTTTTCCCCTCGCGCAGGGCAGCCTGCACGATGGGCAGCGTGCCCACCACGCGGCGCACCTGGCCGTCGAGGGCCAGTTCCCCAATCACCACGTATTCCTTGAGCCGTTCGAGCGGAATCTGTTCGGAGGCCGCCAGCACGCCCAGCGCGATGGGCAAATCGTAATCCGACCCCACCTTGCGGGTGTTGGCCGGCGCCAGGTTCACCGTGATGCGCCGCCCGGGAAAATCGTACCCGGAGTTGCTGATGGCGGCCCGCACCCGCTCTTTGGCCTCTTTCACCGCGGCGTCCGGAAGCCCCACCACGATGGTCGACGGCAACCCCCGGCTGAAATCGATCTCCACCGTGACCAGGAAGGCGTCCACGCCCTCCAACAGGCCGCTGAACACCGACGCCAGCATCAGGAGACCCGTGGCGTCGCGCCGGCCGCGGGGAGCGGCGCGGCGGCCGCGCTCGATCCGGCGGCCGCCGCCGGAGCCGTGCCGGCCCCCGGCGTCGCCTGTTCCGGCGAAGGCGCGGGTTGCCTGTTGATATGCTCTCCCACCACCCGCGCTCCCACGAGCGCCACGAGCCACGCCGCCAGCGTCACCACGATCAGAAACACCAGCGCCGTCAGCAGCGTCTCGCCCGCGTTCTGGCGGCGGATGAGGCCCCACAAGACCTGCGCCAGGAAGGCGAAGACGCCCAGGATACCCGCGAAGCGCTCGCGCATGATTCTCTCCGGCCGCCGCGTCGGGCGGGGTGACGCCGGGGATTCTCGCACCGCCTGTGCGCGGGTTGCAAGGGGCGATCATCCCCTGACCGCCGATCAATTCTCGGCGGCATCGATCTCCGTGGTAGACTCTCGCCCGATCCTTCGATACGTGGAGGCCGCCCCGTGACCCCCGCCTCAGAAACGCACGAACCCGCCCGCGTTGAATCGCTGCGGGTGAAGAACTATCGCGCCTTGAGAGACGTCCATCTCGACGATCTCTCCCCGCTCACCGTCCTCCTGGGACCGAACGGAAGTGGGAAGTCCACGGTCTTCGACTCGAGGTTGACGAGGACAAGAAGGGGCCGTATGTCGCCCATGAATGGCTGCGATGGACCCGCAAACCCGGGAAGGGCGGGCGCCCGTTCATCTTCCTGGACTTCGCCGAGGGCGCGGGGTTCGCCGTCCCCGGCGAGGCGCCGGATGAAGGAGAACAACGGGTTGAGGAGCGGTTGGAGTCCCGGTAGTTCCTGGCCATCAACACGCTCGGCCAGTTCTCCAGGCATCCCAGGGTCAGCGCCCTCCGCGGGTTCATCACGGGCTGGTATCTCTCCTACCTCACCGCCGACAACACCAGGGGAGTTCCTGAGGCCGGCCCCCAGGAGCGGCTCTCCCAGACCGGGGACAACCTCCCGAACGTGATTCAGTAAAACTGCCGGAACCTCAAGCGCCGCCTGGACGAGGCGGCCCGACAGGCGGGCCTGACGACGCTGACCGCCGGGCGCGGAAAGAGGCGAGCGCAGGTCGTGAACCGCCTGGCCGTCGAGGAACTGGAAGCCTGGTTTTTCGGCGATGTGCCGGCGTTGCGCGCCGCCTATCCACGAGTTCCACCAACTCTGGATCGGCAGGCAAGGTACAGGAACCCGGATGCGATCACGGGAGGGACGTGGGAAGCGTTGGAGAGAGTGTTGCGGCGGGCCGGGTACCACAAGGGCGGGCTGGACAAGATCACCGCCGCCATCGCAATCGCCGGGCATATGAAACCCGATTGCAACCGTTCCGACAGTTTTTGCTGTTTCCGGGACGCCTTGCTTGGGTGGGCTGGCCGCCGGGTAGTCTCCGGCCAGCGGCTCCGGCGCTCCACGCCACCGTGGCAAGACGACGCTCGCCAGTCACCGCGGCGCGGCGACGGTGGCGGCGCGCGGGCGGCTGGCGGGGCGTTCCGCGGGCCGGGGCGTTTCCAACACCTCATAGACGGCGCGGGTGCGCGCCAGGAGATCATGGAACGCGCGCTTGCCCCGACCGAAGGGCAGATAGACCGCCGACGCGAAGGTGAAGAAGCCCGCCGCCAGGGCCAGGAGGTCGAAGAGGGCGAGCCGCGCCACGATCAGCGGAAGAGCGGCGAGCGGGGAAGCCAGTTTCAAGGCGGCGCGCAGCGCGGCCTGGCCGCGGCGCAACGGGTCGCCGTTGTCGCTCACCACGACGATCCGCATGATCTTGCGGCCCAGCGTGCGGCCCGACCAGGCCGTGAGGGCGAACTCGTAGCCCAGGAGCGTGAGCGCCATGATGGCCGCGGCGATCTGCCCCATGCGCCGCGGGTGCAGGGCCGAGGGGATGCGCGCGGAGTCGCTGTCGAGATCGACGCCGTGGACGGCGGCCAGCGTGGTCAGGACGGTCAGGAAGATCACGCCGGCGACTCCCGCCACCACCGCCGCGTCGATGACGTTGGCCACGGCGCGCGGCACGAACCCCACGGGCGGCAGCGGGCGGGGAGTGGCGCGGGCCAGGTCGTCCAGCAGGGCGTCGTACGAGGGGTAGCGCTCTTCCGGTTTCTTCGCCAGCAGGCGCTCGATGAGGGCGGCGAAGGCGCGGGGCATTTCGGGCCGCAGCAGCAGCGGCGAGCGCGGGGGCGTCTGCTGGTGGCGCACCAGCACCTCCACGGCGCTGGCGCCGGTGAAGGGCGGCGTGCCGGTGACGAGGTGATAGAAGGTGGCGCCGAGGGAGTACATGTCGGCCCGGTGGTCCACCGAGGCGCCGATGCCCTGCTCCGGCGCCATGTAAAGCGGCGTGCCCATGGTGGCGCCGCTGCGGGTGAGTGAGACGTTGCGATCAATGGCCTTGGAGAGGCCGAAGTCGGTGATCTTCAGCACGCCGGCCCCCGTCACCATGAGGTTGGAGGGCTTGATGTCGCGGTGGATGATGCCCCGTGCCAGCGCCGCGCGCAGCCCCAGGCAGGTCTGCCGCATGTAGTCCAGCGCCGTCTCCCAGGGCAGCGGCCCCTGTGCGGCCAGCGTCGAGTCCAGGTCACAGCCGTCGATGAACTCCATGGCGAAGAACCGCTCGCCGCCCTCCTCGCCGATGAAGTAGATGTGGCTCACGTTGGGGTGGTTCACCGACGCCGCGCTGCGCGCCTCTTGCAGGAAGCGCGCGATGAACTCCTCGTCTCCCGACAACTCGTCGATCAGCACCTTCACCGCCACCGGCCGCTGGAGCGATTCGTCGATCGCCTCATACACCCGGCCCATGCCGCCCTCGCCCAGGCGGCGCACCACGCGGAAGTGGCCGAACCGCTTCGGCGCCGTGGTGGCGCCCGTCCCCGCGCCCAGCAGCCCGCGGTTCTCCGGCGCATCGTAATCCAGCCGGCGAGTGGCGGCCGACGTGTCGATGATCGGGGGCGGGGCGCAGCCGCCCTCTATCGGCGCACCCGCTTCCGGGACGGGGGGCGGCGGGGGAAGCGGCTCGGTGCGAGGAAGATCCGCTCCCGGAGGCTCCGGTGGAGCCGCGCCAGCGTCGGGGACCGATGGCGGCGGGAGCATCACGGCTTCCGGGGCGGAAGGGTGGCGCGCAGGTGGGTCTCGATCTCGCGGGCGAAGATCGCCAGCCGGTCGCGGAGGAGGGCGATGGCGTCGGGGCGGGGCGTGAGGTTGTCGGCCTCCAGGTAAAGGCGCCGGTTGACTTCCAGTTGGAAGCCTGGGCGGGCGCCGGGCCGCGCGGGGTCGGAGGAGAAGCGGGTGACGTTGTCGCCGAAGAACGGCGTGTTGAGGGCGACGGACCAGCCCTGGTCGGCGACGATGGTTTCCAGGCGCGCGCGGACGAACCGGGCGATCTCCGGCGAAAGAGAGAGCGGAAAGGCTTCCGGGCGGAGGTCGCCGGTTTCGGTTCCGCGGGTGCCGATGGCGAAGTCGGGGCGCGGTTGGCCGGGGTTCTTGCCGTTTTTCGGCCCCACCGCGTCCATGGAGTGGCCGTCGATGAAGAAGAGCGTCTCAGGGCGCGCGAGAGCCTGGGCCAGTTCGGCGTAGAAGGGGTCGTAGTAGAGGCTCAGGCGGCGCTGGATTTCCTCTTCGTTCAAGTTGTAACCCTGGCGGTAGAGACGCTGGTTGTCAAAGTCCACGAGCGTGGCCACGCCGTTGGTGGGCGAGCGACGTTCGCGCGCGCGGTTGAGGTCGCAGACGAAGCGGGAGTAGCGCGCCTTGACGTGGCGCACGACGTCGGGCAGGGCGAAGACCTGGTCGGTGAAGGGGTCGCCCTGCTTCAACAGGCGGGCGTGGTCCGCCGCGAAGACGGGGGCCAGTTCGGGCGGCAGGTCGGCCGAGCAGTGGGGCGTCGAGATGACGGCGGCGATGGGCATGAATGGGGCTCCGCGTTCAGCGGCCCGCCCGGCGAGCCGGGCGACCACAAATCGTATCGCCGCGTCGCCGGAATTGAAAGGGCGCGGGGCGAGGGACGAGGGGCG
>JACQVU010000079.1 GCA_016209585.1 Planctomycetota bacterium | reverse complement strand
TCGACGAGGAGCGCGAAAACGCCCGTATTCGGGGAAATACATCGTTTTCGCGCGACGACGACGAAACGGTTCGCAGACGATTTTCGCCCGACAGGATTTTACCGACGGGCTGGTGACTCGGCCCGCCGACGCAGCGCCTCGCGGAAGCGCGCCGGGTCCGTCTCCGGCGCGCGGCACACGAAGTTCTCACAGAGGAACGCCGCCGGCCGGCCGGCCACGGGCCGCTTGTCGCGAAGCAGGGGGAGAGTTGGCGCCGGCGCCGCGACGCCGGGGTCGGCCAGGCCGAGTATCCGGTTCGGCAGGAAAGTCTCGCCCACCACGCGCAGCAGCGCCTCGGTTTCGGGCGCGCCCGGCGCGCCGGCGACCGCGATCTCCACCGGCGGTTCGAGCATGAAGTCCAACGCCTGCAACATCTGCGCCGCGCCAGCGGGGAAGCGTGCCATGTGACCGGAAAAGGCGCTGAGCACCCGCGCCCCGCGCTTCCACAGATCGTCGCGATCCGCCAGCCGACCGAGGCGAAGAAGCGCCAGGGCGGCGATGGAGTTTCCCCCCGGCGTGGCGCTGTCCGCGGCGTTGAGGCTGCGCGCGATCAGCGCCTCGTGGTCGCGCGCCGTGAAGAAGAAGGCGCCGGACGCCTCGTCACTGAACAGATCGATCATGACGCCGGCCACCGCCAGCGCGCGTTCGATCCAGGCCGGGTCGAACGTGGCCTCGTACAGGTCCACGAAAGCGTCCGCGACGAACGCGTAGTCCTCCAGGTACCCGTTCAGCCGACTCGCCCCCCGGCGGTGGCTGCGCGCCAGCCGCTCCTGGCGCCACATCTCGCGCCAGAGAAACTCTCCGGCGCGCCGGGCGGAGTCGCGATACCGCGGCTCCCGCGTCGCTTGGTGGCCGGCGCACATGCCGCGGATCATCAGGCCGTTCCAGGCCGCCAGCATCTTGTCGTCCAGCCCGGGGCGCACGCGGACGGAACGCGCCGCCAGCAACCTCGCGCGCGCGTCGCCCATGCTCTCTCCCGGGCCGGGAGCGGCGGCGAGAGCGTCGCGGGAGGCGGGGCGAGACGCCCCCGCGCCATCGGCGACGTGGAGAATGTTCGACCCCTCGAAGTTCCCGGCGGTCGTGACGCCGAAGAAGGCGCAGGCGCGTTCGCCCTCGTCCGGGCCGAGCGCCGCGAGGATTTCGTCCCGCGACCAGACGTAGAACTTCCCTTCCACACCCTCGGAATCGGCGTCCAGCGACGAGTAGTAGCCGCCCGCTTCGTCCTGCATCTCGCGGATCACGAAGTCCAGCGTCCGCGCGCAGGTCTCCCGGTGGCGCGCGCTCCCGAACGCCTGGAACGCCTCGGCGTAGGTCCTGGCGAGAAGCGCCTGATCGTACAGCATCTTCTCGAAGTGCGGGACGAGCCACTCGCCGTCCACCGAGTAGCGATGGAACCCCCCGCCCACCTGGTCGTGGATGCCTCCCGCCGCCATCTTGTCCAGCGTGCGCTCCACCATCGCCCGCGCGCCCGGCTCGCCGCTGTGCCGCCACCAGCGCAGCAGCAGCGAGAGGTCCATGGGGTGCGGGAACTTCGGCGCGCCCCCGAATCCGCCCTCCACCGGGTCGTAGGCAGCCTCCAGTTGCCGCGCCGCTCCCTCGATGAGGGCCGGGCCAGGTTCCCCGCCCCCTCCGGCGCCATTCCGGCCGGCGGCCACCCGCCCCAACCCCGCCAAGACGCGGGCCATTTCCTCGGCGGCCTCCGCGGCCTCGCCCCGCCGCGCGCGGTAGTGCTCCGCCACCGCCGCGAGCACCTGCCGGAAACTGGGCATCCCGTACCGCGGCGACGGTGGAAAGTAGGTGCCCCCGTAGAACGGCTTCAGGTCCGGGAGCAGGAAAACTGACAGCGGCCAGCCGCCGTGCCCCGTCATGGTCTGCACGGCGTGCATGTAGATTTCGTCGAGGTCGGGCCGCTCCTCGCGGTCCACCTTGATGGAGACGAAGCCCGCGTTCAGAAACCTCGCCGTCTCCTGGTCCTCGAACGACTCCCGCTCCATCACGTGACACCAGTGGCAGGCCGAGTAGCCGATGGAGAGGAAGATCGGTCGGTCTTCGCGCCGGGCACGCTCCAACGCCTCCGGCCCCCAGGGATACCACTCCACCGGGTTGTGCTGGTGTTGCAGCAGGTAGGGGGAGGTCTGGCCGGCGAGGTGGTTGGTCATGGAAGTTCGATCGGCGATCGGAGTCGCGACCGTGGTCTGCCGGCGGGTGTTCGCTTGCGCAGGCGGCGCAGCCTCCTCCCGCCCACAGGAGGCTGACAAGGTCGCGACGGCCGCGGCAAACAACCAGCAGGGTCCCGTCCGTGACGGAGGCACACCGGCGACGCGGGAACGCGACATGAGCGGAACCTCCGACAGCGTGAACGCCCAAGGGAGCGCCCAGCGGCTGCTCGTCAGTGTATGTCCGTGGTGTCGCGAACGGCAAACAGATCGCCGTACACGGTGGCGCGGGACGGCCGCCCCCCGCCCCTCGCCGCCCGCGGTAGCACGGACCGGCGGCTAGGGGTTCTTCGAGGGCGGATCGGTTCTCGGTCGGGCCACGCCGGCCTCCACCAGCCGGTCGCACGCCCGGCGCGCGATCAGCGCGTAGCCTTCCGCCGTGGGGTGGCCGTCCCAGCAGAGGAGGCGGCTGCGATCGTCGAACGAGAGGTTGGCGAAGAGGTCGGCGATCTCCACCAACGCCGCCCCGTGGCGCGCGGCCAGCGCGCGGATGTCGGGGTTGATGGCGTCGGAGGGGTAAGTGAGCACGAACAGCCGCGCGCCGGCTGTCTCGCAGGCGCGCGAAAGGCGCAGCAGATCGCTGGAGAGCGCCGTGGCCGTGGGGTCAGCCCGCTGGGCCACCTCCAGCCAGGGAGCGACGCTGCGCGCGTACCAGTCGTCAGGCGCTTCGGCGCGGAGGACGTCGAGTTGCTGGCGAAGCATCTCCCGCAACCCGGCCGTGCCGTCCGGCCCGGCGCTGGCCACCGAGGCCAGGCCGCTCTGGAAGCGCGGGAAGTCGTCGCTGGCGCGGAACTCGCGGCGCAGCCAGAGCAGCGCTTCCTCACGGTCGCCGAGGCGCAGGCATGTTTCCGCCATCATGTGGGCCACGCCGCCGTCGCGCGCCGCGACGTCCCGCGCGACGTGCCACCAGGAGGGGTGGCGGGCGGCCACTACGTCGAGGTCCAGGGGCGCGACGCGATCGAGGTAGCGCCGGAACGCCGCGCGGGCCTCATCGATCCGGCCGGCGGCGAGCGCGCATTCGCCGAAGTCGTCGGGCCGGAACTCCGGGAAGGGCTGATCGCCGCGCGACCGGCGAAACTCGGCGTAGGCCTCGGCGGGCCGGCCAGCCGCGAAGATCGCGCGGGCGCGGACGCGGGAGACGGGCGGCGACCACGCGCCGGCCGCGGCCTCCGCGCGGTCCAGCGCGGCCAGGGCGGCGGGCGAATCTCCGTTCATGCGCGCGAGGTAGGCCAACATCAGGAAGAGGTCCGCGCTCGGCGAGCCAGCCGCGCTGGCGGTCTCCGCGAAGGCGGCCAACCGCGCCGTGGCGTCACGGTATTGCTGCCGCACCAGGAGGTCGAACACCTCGGACGTGGCTTCTGGCGCGACGCCGGGATACTCCGCGCCGGCGCGGCCGTCGGCCAGGGCATTGGTGACCGCCAGCGTGAAAGGCTCCCACCCGTCTTCAAGGCCGAACACCCGCTCGCGCGCGGCGCGGGCCTCCGGCGTTCGGGCGATCCACGAGGTCGCGAGGTCGGGCCCGCGCAGCAATTGCAGGTCGTTGCGCTCCAGCAACCGCGACAGGCGGGGGCCGTCGCCCCACACCGCGGCCAGGTAGAGCATGCGCACGCGCGACCCGGGATCATCGCGGCGCAACGCCTCAGCCTCGCAGCGGTCCCAGGTGGCGTGGTCGCCGCGTTCGGCCGCGAACGACGCCAGCAGCACCAGCGCGCGGCCGTCGGTGGTTTCGTCGGCGATCCGTCGCAGCGCCGCCGGCGCGGAGGGCGAGCCGAGCATGGCCAGGATCATCGCGGCGGCCAGGTCCCGGGTTCGCGGGTCCACGCCGTGCAGCGCCGCGGAACGGACCCGCCGCTCCGCCTCGTCCGGCTGGCCAAGTCGCACCAGCGCGCGGACTTCCATGAGGAACAACTCGTCGCGCTCACCGCGCGCGGCGCGTTGTTCGCCGACGAACCGCAGCGCCTCGCGCGGCCCGCGTTTGGCCAGGAGAGTCTCGAATTCCTCCCGCGCGAGCCGATCCTTGAAGTCTTCCTGAATGGCGCTCGTCAGCGGCGGACGGCGCCTTTGGGCGCTCTCCGGCACCCGCACCGCCACCGGCTCGTTCCCCGGCGCGTCGGTGGTCGAGCCAGAGGAGCGCAACGCCAGGTAGCGCGCCAGCGAGTAGGTCTTGAGGACGGTCAGCGCGCGGTCCACACGCGCCAGGGGGGCGAGCGGCGCGTCGGTTTCGCCCGCCACCACCTCCAGTCCGCCCGCGTTCCAGCGGTTGTTGACGCCACCCAGGAAAAGCACGGCGGCCGCGGAACCGCGCGCCAGGTATCGCTCGACTTCCCGCCGCGCGCCGGTGGAGTTCAGGCCGGGCCGGCCGAGGTTCACCACGCTCCACGGCTGGCTGGTGCGCTCGCGCAGCAACTTCTGGAGTTGGTCGGGATAGGAGGAGCCGGCCGGCGCGCCGACGCCGAAGGTGTTGGAGTCACCGGCGCAGAGCACCGTGAGCGCGGCGTCACCGGTGGGCGCCGGGCGCGGCGCGAAAAGGTCGCGGACCAGGACCGCGGCCTGCAGACCGGCTTCCAGCGTCACGAAGAAAGCCAGCACGCGGAACACGAGCCGGCGGCGCGAGGGAAGGCGGTTACCGTGCGCAGCGGCGGGATCGATCCGGTCAGGCTGGCTCATTGTCGACCTGAGCCTCTGCCCAGCGCACGACGTCCTCCGCGATTCGCACCGCCTTGCGCCAATCTTCTTCGGCCACGGAATCCCCCATCCCGGAATACCGTGTCCGAATCGCGTGTCGCGTGAGCAAGGCGGACTGCCGAATCTCCGGGGGAATCATTACCCCGTGATCCGAGAGGCCGGTCACCAGCGCGCCCAGGTCGTGGACGAACGGGAAGATCCAGCCGTTCTTAATGTAAATCGCCTTCACGGCCTTCTCCGCGGCTTGCTGGGCGTGAAAACAGAGTGCCGCGAAACGAACGTGCCGCGGCAGCGGAATGCTCGCCAGCGCGAGATCGCTGCGCGCATCGTCCATCCACTCGCGGACGGAAGTGGGATTCGCGTCATCCGACGACACGATGGAGATCCTTTCCCTCGCGGAGCGCGGGCCCCAACACCAAGTAAGGGTTGGCGCCGTACCTGGCCACGTCAGATTCCGTGGCCACGATCACATCCGTGGCCAACCCCACGCCGAGCAATCCGAGGTAGATCGCCTCCGTTGTCCGCCCACGATGCGTCCCGTCCGGCATCACCACCAGCAGATCGATGTCGCTGTTCGGCCCCATGTCGCCCCGGGCTGCGGAGCCGAACAGAATGATGCGGCGAGGCTGGACGGTTCGAACGATCCGCCGCACGATGTCATCGATCTTCGCTTGAAGTTCCACCGGAAAGAGGGGCATTGTTCAAATCGTTCCTCCCCCGCATCTTCGCGCGCTTCGCCGGGCTAGTCAAGGCGCGGGGCGCGGCGCGAAAAGGTCGCGGACCAGAACGGCGGCCTGCAGGGCGGCCTCCAGCGTCATGAAGAAGACCAGCGCGCGGAACAGGAGGCGTCGACGCGAGGGAAGGCGGTTTTTCCGCGGGCAAGTCATGACCGGCGACCGACACCTTCCCCCGCCTGTCCCCCGACCCCGGTAAGGAAGGAACGTGAGAACACGGGAACGTGAGAGCATGGGCATGAGGCCGGCGCCGTGGCACGCTCCCACGCTCTCCCGTTCCCACGTTCCCGCTTCCCCCGACCCCCTTGCCCAAGGCTGGCCCTTGAAAACCGCGGGCGGGTGCCGTACCGTTGCGGCATCGTTGTGGGCGGGTGTGGGCGGCGCGAACGGTCTTCCCCCGCGCGGCCGGCGGCTCTGCATTTGACAAGGAGTCCCATGCGCATTTCCACCATTTTCCTCACCCCGGCGCTCTGGCTGGCCGGGGCCGCCGCGGCGTTGGCGGCGTCGACGACGCCGAGGGTCGGATCAACGTGGGAGTCTTCCGCCGCCGAGAGCGGGGCCGGCAACGCGGCGATCATCGCCATCACCGGCTTCGTGGGCTTGCTGGGGCTGATCTTCTGCATCTTCGTGCTCAAGTACCTCAGTCTGTGGATCCAGGCGTTCTTCTCGAACGCGCACATCAGTTTCTTCCAGTTGATCGGCATGGGGTTCCGCAAGGTGAACCAGCGGGTCATCGTCACCTCGAAGATCACGCTGGTGCAGGCCGGGTTGAACATCGAGACCCGCCAGTTGGAGGCCCACTACCTGGCGGGTGGAACCGTGGCCAAGACCGAGCGCAGCATGCCGCCGATGCTGGTGGTGGTGCCGGCGCTGATCGCGGCGAACCGGGCGGGGATTCCGCTGGATTTCAACCTGGCGTGCGCCATCGACCTCGCGGGCCGGGACGTGCTGGACGCGGTGCGCACCTCGGTGGACCCGAAGGTGATCGACTGTCCGGACCCGTCGTCGGGCAAGAAGACCATCGACGCGGTGGCGAAGAACGGCATCCAGGTGAAGGCCAAGGCGCGGGTCACGGTGCGCACCAACATCGCCCAACTGATCGGCGGCGCCACGGAAGAGACCATCATCGCCCGCGTGGGGGAGGGGATCGTCTCCACCATCGGCTCGGCCAACTCCCACGAGGAAGTGCTGGAGAACCCCGACCGCATCTCCAAGCAGGTGCTCGCCAAGGGGCTGGACGCGGGCACGGCCTATGAAATCCTCTCCATCGACATCGCCGACGTGGACATCGGCGACAACATCGGCGCCAAACTGGCCACCGACCGCGCCGAGGCCGACAAGCGCGTCGCCCAGGCCAAGGCCGAGGAGCGCCGGGCCATGGCCGTGGCGCGGGAGCAGGAGATGAAGGCGCTCATCCAGGAGAACCGCGCCAAGGTGGTCATGGCCGAAGCCGAAGTGCCCAAGGCCCTCGCCCAGACCCTGCGCGAGGGCAACCTGGGCGTCATGGACTACGCCCGGCTCCAGAACATCCAGGCCGACACCCAGATGCGCGAGGCCATCGCCGGCGACGACGAGAAACCGACGCCTGGAGGCGAGGGGCATTGATGGACAAGGTCTTCGTCTTCTGGGACAACTCCAACATCTTCATCAACGCGAAACTGGTCGCGTCGGAACGCGACGGCGCTGACGCCCGCTACACCGTGCGCATCCAGTTCGACAATCTCCTGCGGCTCGCCGCCGCGGATCGCCCCGTGGAGTTCGCCTTGGCCGTCGGCTCCGTCCCACCGGAATTGCGCCACGTATGGAACCGCTTGGAAAGCCTCGGCGTGACCGTGAAACTGCTTGAACGCGGCTCCATCAGCGACCGCGAACAGGCCCTGGATGAGGCGCTGCAGGTGCAGATGCTCCGCACGGCGCTGGATTTCAACGGCGATCCCGGCATCGCGGTGCTGCTCACCGGCGACGGCAAGGGGTTCTTCGACGGGGTCGGTTTTCACGCCGATCTGGAACGCATGCACCGCAAGGGGTGGCGGGTGGAAGTGCTCGCGTGGGAGCGCACCTGCAATCGCCGCTTGAAAGAGTGGGCGGCGCAGGTCGGCCAGTTCGTCCCCCTCGAAAACTACTACGAGGCGATCTCGTTCACGGAAGACGAAAGCGGCGCCCTCCGCCGCTCCCGGCCCTTGAACCTTTCCGGACGGCTGGCCGCCTCCTGACCCCAGCCCGCGAAACCGCCCGCGCGCCCATGACACCCGCTTTCGCCGCTCCCATCGCTCTCCTGGCAAAGGCGGAAGTGACCGACCTGGTCATCCTCGTGGCCGTGGGGATCGCCATGGCCATCTCCTACTTCGTCCAGAAGGCGAAAATGGCCGCCAGCAAGCCCGGCTCCCAGCCGCGGGAGGCCAAGCCCGCGTCGGCGCGTGACCGCCGGGCGCAGGCCCCGGCCGAACCGCGCCCGCTTGGCCGGATGATCGACGACTTCCTCGACGAGGCTCGCCGCGCCGCCGGCGAAGTCCCCGCCCCGCAACGGCCGCGCGCGACCTCGCGCGCACCCGAGGCGGCGCCGCGCGAGGAGGAGGAAGAGGAAGAGGCGGATGAGGCGCGAGTGTCCGCGCGCCGCGCGGAACGTTTCGCCCAGATGGAGCGGCAGATGCGAGCGGAGGGGGCGGAGGCCGCCGCTCGCTCTACCGTCGCGGCTGCCGGCGGCGTGCCGCTGCGGCCGGAGTTCGCCCATATGAGTCCGGCGGAGGTTCGGCGCGCGATCGTGGTCGCGGAAATCCTGGGCCGGCCGAAAGGCGGCGGTTCGAGCCTCGTGTAGAATCGCCGGGGAGACCTCGATGCCGGCTGCGCCAAGTTTCGACGAGCACGGCTACCACGTGTTTGATGACAGAAGCGGGAACAAGGTGCTTCTCCACAAAATGACGTGGGAGCAGCATGTCGTCAACAAGCCGGATCGCCGGTTTCTGGTGAACCACTTTGACCGGATCGCCGAAACCCTGGCGGACCCGGACTGCGTCGAGCGATCCGCACAGAACCCCAACCGCGTGGTATACTTTCGTCGGTACCGGGAGTGGACCGGAAGCGCGGGAAAAACGCTCAAGGCCGACACTTGGGGTGGCCACCTCACTATCGTGGTTGATGAATCCACCCACCACGTGGTGACGGTTTTTCCGGGCGCATCAGGCACGAAGGGAGGAGCGGTGATCCATGAACGAACGTCATGATAGCGCGAGCGACGGCCGTGACTTCCAGGTGGATTACGACAGCGTGGCGGATGTCGTGCTGGTTACCTTTCCTGACGCGACGGACTCATTCGGCGTCTGGGTGACGGACAACATCGTAGTGAACATCGGCATCGAGAGCCGCAAGATCGTCGGCTTCGAACTCCTCCAGCCGGCGAAGAACGGCATCGTCACGCTGGCCTTCGATTTCGGCGAAGGACTGAGCGGCGCCATCAGGAATGCGAAGGTCTTCGCGAAGCAGAGCGAAAAACTGCGCCAGGCGGCAATCGACGCGATGAAAGAGAGGCTTCGCGGGGTTCTGGCGGAAGTGCACAAGCGCGTCCAGCACGACCTTCTCTCCCGACGCCCGGAGGGGAAAGAAGCGGCGACCGTGTGATTGCCACGGCGCGCAGTCTCGCGCTGGGAAGAGAAAGTTATGAGTTGTTGGTCATCAGTTGTCAGGCCCCGGATCGCCTCACCCACTGACAACTGACAAACTGAAAACCGACCACCGACAACTGCCCCTGGGGGATTTCCTCAAGGTTTTTTCCCTTTCCCGACGATATGGGGATACTCTGTCGTCCGGGTTCTTGGGACTGGGCGCGTGGGATGGTCGGCGTTGGAGCCGGCGGCCTGGTTGGCGCGAACCGGGCGATTTCCCGTCGCCCTTGGCGGCACGTTTCTGAACGGCAAGCGAGGCTTGACAGCGATGAACAGGCGCGGCAACGACTTCCGGCGGTGGGAGTGGCGTGGAATGGCGCGGCGCGCCGCGATGGTGGTGGCGGCGGCGCTGGGGATCGCGGTCGCCGGGGTCTCGGCGCCGGTGTTCGGTCAAGGCGCTGGGGCGGTCGGCGGCGGGTCGGCCGTCGCGCCTCCTCCAGCGCCGGCCGGCGCGGGCATGTCGGCGGGCGAGGCCGCGGCTACCGGCGCCGCGCCGGGACTCGCCGGACCGGACCGCAACGCCGGGATGATCCTGGAAGCGGCGGCGCCGGAGCGGTTCGACTACACCTTCCGCACGCGGCGCGTTTCGATTCCGTACAAGGCCATGGACGACACGCAGGTTCGCGCGGCGGAACTCTGGGTTGACGCCGGGGGGCGCGGTGAACGGTGGACGTTGGTCGTGCGTCAGGACCCCGCCACGGCGCAACCGCTCGTCTATGAGGAGCGGCAGGACGGCGTGTTCGGCTACCTCATCCGCGTCCAGGGCGGCGGGGCCAAGGGCGACTTTTCGGAGCCGGAGCCGGAGCGGCTGCAACGCGCGCGCGGCTACTTCCTGGTGGACTCGATTCCGCCGCGGATCACGTTGAAGTCGCCGAACCGCACGAGTTACGAGCCGGGAGCGACGGTGACGGTGGAGTGGATGGCCAGCGACGTGAACCTCTCTCGCAACGCCGTGGTGGCTGACTACACGACCGACGGGGGCCGCACGTGGAACCCCATCGAAGGCGGCAAGGGGCAGACGGCGGTGGGGTCGCTGGCATGGCCCCTGCCCACCGGGGTTTTTCCGGAGATCGTGGCGCGGGTGGCGGCGGTGGACAACGCGGGGAACTACGGCGAGGCGTTGTCGACGCCCTTCTCGGTGGGCTTCACGCGCGCGCCGGGTGTCACGGGGGCTTCGGGCAGCGGGCGTCAGTTGAGCGTGGCGATCGCGTCGACGCCGGAAGTGATCGGTTCGCGCGACTTCACTATTTTCTACACGGTCGACAACGCCACCTCGTCGGCGCTGCGGCATGTCATTCTTTATTATAAGGTATGGAAGGGTGGCCGCTCCGGCGAATGGACGGAGTACGGCCGCGACCCCGACATTTCCGACGTGGGGGCGAGCAACGTGAACGCGCGCCCGTCGATGCGGTTCGTCATCCCGGAGCAGGTCTTTTCCGACCGGGCCGAGAGCGAGCAGTTCGCCGTCGGTCTCTACCTGCTCGGCGTGCTGGAAGACGGCTCCACCTCCGCTCCCCAACCGACCGGCGCGGCCGAGGGGAAGTACCTGCCGCCGATGCAATGGGTGAACGTGGACAACAAGAAGCCCTTCCTGGAACTGCACCACCCGCAGGGCGGCGAAGAGTTCGTGGAGGGGGAGAAAGTCATCATCGAGTGGTACTCCGCGGACCGCAACCTGGGCAAGACGCCGGTGGCGCTGTACCTCCCGCGCGACTTCTCGGCCCCGCAGGGCGCCGACATGGCCGCCGACCGCTGGCAGTTGCTGGCCGACAACCTGCCGGCCGAGGGGGTCTACATCTGGAAGGCGCCGAACACGCAGTTTCCCCACGTCCGCGTGCGCGTCACCGCCCGCGACGAGGTGGGCAACGTGACGGAGCGGGTGTCGCAACCCTTCGCCGTGGTCGGCAGGAAGGCCATGGCCGCGCGCCAGGCTGAGGGCCAGGTGAACGCCAAGACCCAGGCCGAGGAGCACTATCGCACGGCGCGGTACCACATCGGCCAGCACCAGGACCAGCGGGCGATGGACGAATTGCAGACGGCCGTGATGCTGTGGCCGCAGTTCGTGGACGCCTGGGTCACGCTCGGCACGCTGCAGTACTACGCCAACGATTTCTCGGCCGCCCGCGACAGTTACGAGCGGGCGCTGACGGCGGGCGGCGATTCCGGCAAGGTAAACTACTACCTCGGCTTGGCGTACGAGCGAATGGCGGAGCCGCACTACGGCGACGCCAACGTCCGCGACGCCATGGGGGCGAAGGCGGAGCACCACTTCACCCGCGCGGCCGAGATGGGGCCGACCGACCAGCGTTCCCGCGCCGCTCTCGCCAAGCGTCTGCTGGCGTCGAACCAGCGGACGGCTGCGGAGAAGTATCTCGACGAGATCGAGCAAATCGACAAGGCCACCTACTGGGGCCGGTGGGCCGCCGAGGAGAAACAGCGGCTCGCCCGGCGCGACGCCTGATTTTCCCCGTGGTCGGGGGTCGGGGGTCGGGGA
>JACQVU010000078.1 GCA_016209585.1 Planctomycetota bacterium | reverse complement strand
GTGTGGAAGGCCGTGCCCATCTCCTTCGCCACCAGGTGCGCCAGCGAGGTCTTCCCCAGCCCGGGCGGGCCGGAAAAGAGCAGGTGGCGCAGCGGCTCGCCCCGCCGCCGCGCGGCCTCGATGGCGATCTTAAGGTTGTTGACCGCCCGCGCCTGCCCGATGAACTCGTCGAACGAGGTCGGCCGCAGCGCGATGCCCAGCCGCTCTTCCTCCGGGTCACGCCGCGCGGCGGCGAGCACGGTTTCGTCGGTTTCCGCCTCCCACTCGCCTTCCGCGCCGGCCCCGCTCGCCTTGCCCGGCCCGCCGGAAACCCGGAGCGCCTCCGACCGGTTCGCCATGCCCGCCCCCGGTTCTGCCCCCGCGCCGGCCGCCGGCTGCGGCGTCATATATTCGATCCGGCTCTCGCCGCCGCCCTCGCCCGGATCGTCCGGCGGCGGCGGCGCGGTCGCTGGTCTCGGCGTCGCTTTGGCTCGCGCTCGCGCCATCGTTCCCTCTTAAGGCCCGACAGTATACCCATGCGCCTGTCCCGCCGCGCGAAGATCGTCCGTCATCCGTCCAACGCGGGAACGGAGAAGGCCGGCTCCTCCTTTCGCGGGGAATAGGTGAATGGTTACATGGCGGATGCGCGTGGCTCAGGGTGGCCACGACGTTCCGGAAGCGGTCGTGAGGCGGCGATTCGACCGCGGGTTGAGGAACTTTGAACAGGGCTACAAGCCATTGGTGAGCAACTGGGCTTTGTACGACAATTCGGAACCCGTGCCCAGGCTCATTGATTCGGGGGAGAATCCATGACCGCGAAGTTCAAATCCGACGATCCGGACATCCGGGGATCGCTTCCAGCCATCAAGCGGGCGGCGCGCCGGGCAAGGGAACTGGCTGCACGGACAGGGACGCCCATCTACGTCCTCATCAAGGGAAAGATCGTGAACCTGAACCCGAAGGCAAGGCGGCTCCGCGCGAAGAGCAAACGGAGCACATGACCAGCGCCGTCAACACCATCGCCAACCGACTGCGCCAGCGCCCACCCCAGTGGAGATTTCTGGAGGTCACGCCCGCGTCTTCCAGCGGCGGTGGAACCAGACCCAATGGCCAGGGTGCTGGCGGACGAGCGCCTCGTACTCCCGCGACCAGCGCTCGGCGGCCTCCCGTATGGCGGCGTCGCGCGGTTTGCCCGGATCGACGAAGAACGGCTCGCCAGCCACCATCCGCAACGCCCCCCCCCCGCGGCGGCGGACACCCACCATCGTCACCAGCGGGGCGCGCGCCGCGCGGGCGAGGGCGAAGGGGCCGGTGGGGGTCAACGCCGGACGGCCGAAAAAGTCCAGGAACACCCCCGACAACGCCTTCACGTCCTGGTCGGGAAGAACGCCGACCACCATCCCATCCGCCAGCGCCCGCAGCAACCGCCGCGGGGAGTCGTCCTGGTAGATCGTCTCCACCCCGCACTCGCGACGGCGACGGATGAGGAAATCGTTGTACGCCGGCGGCGAGATGCGCTTGCCCACGGCGACGGTGGGGAAGCGCTGGGCCACGAGCGTTCCCGTGAGTTCCCAGTTCCCGAAATGGCCCGTCACGCAGATCGCCCCGCGGCCGTGCGCCAGCGCGCGCGACAGCGGCGCCCAGTCGCCGGGCGGACCACCCGCCGCGACCACGCGCCGCACCACGCGCACCAGGCAGCGAAACTCGATCGCCGTCCGCGCCGCGTTGATAAAACAGGCCCGCGCGATCTCCCGCCGCGCGCGCGGACTCAATCCCTCGCCAAACGCGAGCCGCAGCCCCTCGTGCGCCCGGCGGCGGGTCCGGCCGGCCGCGACGTAGGCCAGCGTTCCCAGCGCCGCCGCCAGGCCGGGGATCGCGCGCAGGGGCAGAAAAGCCGAAAGCCAAGCCGCGGCCCGCAGCGCCCATGGGCCAAAAACCCGGCTCCACCGGCGTGCCGCGCGCCAGCGCCGCGCCGGTGGCATCACGGCTCCATGGTCGGCGGGCCCGCGCCGGACGCGGGCGCTTGCGGCTGAGCCGCGGGGGCGGGCACGCCCTCTTCCGGCGTGGCTGGGCGATTCGCCGCGTCGTCGCGCCGTCTCTCCTCGGCCGCGATCCAGGCCAGCCAGGCGTCGAGGCGGTCGCGCAGGCGTCGTGCCTCGGCGGCGGACATGGGCGCCGGCGGCTCGGCCGGCCCGGCGCCGGTCTCCCGCGCGGCCCACGGCGAGGGGCCGACCTCGGCGGCGGGCGCTGGGGGCGTGGAATCGGGGGTTTCCTCGGCGCGGGGCGCCCACCCCCGTGAGGCCTTCGGCGGTTGGGTCCGGATCGTGGGGGCGCGCGCCGCGGCGAGCACTTCCGCGGCGCGGGGCGTCTCGTCTTCCGGCACGCGATGGTGGCGGAAGACGCAGCGGAAGCCGATGTCGTCCGCGCGGGTCTCGCGGTGCACGGGGGTGCGGCGCGTGGGCCGAAGGTCAGCCGCCACGTCGCGGAAGCCACCGCCGCGCAAGGTCATGTCGTGGGGGAAGGCCACGTCGGGGCCGAAGCGGTGGTCGCGCCGGAAGGGAGTGGCGGTGAACTCGGCCACGTTGCCCAGGAGGTCTTCGAGGCCGAAGGGCGAGGCTCCGGCCCGCGCCTCGCCCACCGCTTGAAGAGCGTTGTTCTGGGGGAGGGTGTCGTCGTCGAAGTTGGCGCGCGAGCGGTCGGGCGGGAAGTCGCCCCAGGGGAAGCGCGCGCCGGCGTGGCCGCGCGCCGCCGTCTCCCACTCGAACTCGGTGGGCAGGCAGGCTCGGTCGGTCCGGCCGCAGGCCCAGCGCGCGTAGGCGAAGGCGTCGTACCAGTCGAGCCCCGTCACCGGCCGGCGACGCTGATCCGGGTCGGCGGCGGGGTCGGCGCCGGCCGTCCAGGAATCCGGGCGATGGTCCGCGCGCGGCGGCTGTTCGGGGTGGTCGTAGAGCGCGGGGTCCGGCGCGGTTTCCAGAGCCGCGAGGAAGGCGGCGTACTGTTCGTTCGACACTTCGTAGCGATCGATGAAGAAGCCGCCCACGAATCGCTCGTGCGCGGGACGTTCCGCCTCGCCGGCGCCGTCGTCGCCGATGGTCACGGAGCCGGCGGGCACGTAGATCACGCGCATGTTGTCGCACAGGCGCAGGAACTCGCGGAACCCGGCCGAGTTCAGCGCCCCGCCGCCCACGCCGTCGGGCTTCAGCCCGTCGGGCGGAGCCTCGACCTCCATGACCAGCCCCCGGTCCACCAGCGCGCCCGCCCCCGGAGGCGGCGCATAGACGTTGACGGCGTCGTACAGGCATCCCGCCAGCGCGGCGGCGCCCGCCAACGACGCCGACGCGGCGAACCGCGCGAGCGCCCGCCCGCGGCGACGGCCTTGACAGCCCGTCGGTAAAGTCATGGCGCGGCGAAATCAGACGGCGATGGCGCCGGCGAGGAACTGCTTCAGCACGCTCTTGGGCGCGGAGCCGACCCGGCGGCCGATCTCCTTGCCGTTCCGGAACAGGATGAGGCACGGAATGCTGGTCACGTTGTACTGGCCGGCCGTCTCCTGGTTCTGGTCGACGTTCACCTTGGCGAACGTCACCGTCGCCGACATCTCGGCCGCCAGTTCCTTGAACACCGGCCCGACGGCCCGGCAGGGGCCGCACCACTCGGCCCAGAAGTCCACGAACACCGGCTTCGCGCCGGAGATCAACCCCGCGAACGTCCCGTCGGTCGCTTCCTGTACGTCCCCCGCCATGTGGGTTCCCCTTTCTCCACTTCCTTCGCGCCCTCCGCCCGATCCTTGCGCCGCACCTTCGCGCGGCCGCCGTCCCGATGGCCCGCGGGCGGTGGCGTCGCGGATGTTCACTCCGCGATTGTACGCCCCGCCCCCGGCACGCTCAACCGCCGAGAGCATGGCATCGGTTTCTGTTGTCGTTACGCCTCGCAAGCCCGGACATGCCCCCGCATGCCATTGACCTGAGCGCGCCATCTCCTTACAACTGGTGACTGGCAACCGACAACTCCTCCGGCCACGTCCCTTGCCCCCG
>JACQVU010000077.1 GCA_016209585.1 Planctomycetota bacterium | reverse complement strand
GCGCGAAAGAGGAGGACGCCATGCAGGTGGCGATCGCGGGCGCGACCGGGGCGGTGGGGGCGGAGTTCCTGCGCATCCTTTCGCAGCGCCGCTTTCCGGTGGACGACTTGGTGCTGCTGGCGTCGGAGCGGTCGGAGGGCAAGACGTTGACCTTCCGCGGCCGGTCCTGCCCGGTCCGGCGGCTGGCGAAGGACTCGTTCGCGGGGGTCCGGCTGGCGCTCTTCTCATGCGGCGCGGCCCGCTCGGTGGAGTTCGCGCCGGCGGCGGTCGCGGCGGGGGCGGTGGTGGTGGACAATTCGTCGGCGTTCCGGATGGAGAAGGAGGTGCCGCTGGTGGTGCCGGAGGTGAACGCCGGGGCGCTGCGGGGCCACCGGGGGATCATCGCGAACCCGAACTGTTCGACGATCCAGATGGTGGTGGCGCTCTGGCCGCTGCACCAGGCGTTCCGCGTCGAGCGCGTGGTGGTCTCCACCTACCAGGCGGCCAGCGGCGCGGGCGCGCGGGCCATGGCCGAATTGGAGGAGCAGGCGCCGAAGGTGCTGCGGGGCGAAAAAGTGGCGGCCAAGGTCTTTCCGCACCAGATCGCGTTCAACCTCTTCCCGCAGGTGGACGTCTTCCTCGACAACGGCTACACGAAGGAAGAGATGAAGATGGTGCACGAGACCCGCAAGATCATGGGCGAGCCGGACCTGCCCGTCACCGCCACCTGTGTGCGGGTTCCCGTGCTGCGGGCGCACTCGGAGGCGGTGAACGTGGAGTTGTCGCACCCGGTGACGCGGGAGGAGGTGGTGGCCTGTCTCTCGACCGGGGCGGGGATCGAGATCATGGACGATCCGAAGAAGAGCCTCTACCCGATGCCCTTCCCGCTCAGCGGGACCGACGCGGTCTACGTCGGGCGCATCCGGGTGGACATTTCGCACCCCCAGGGGGTGGCGATGTGGGTGGTGGCGGACCAACTTCGCAAGGGCGCGGCGCTGAACGCCGTGCAGATCGCTGAGGCCATGCAGCGGCAGGGGCTGCTGTAGGATTGCGCTATTCGGAGCCGCTCAAGCGCCTCCCCCCCATCTCCTTTGATTACGTGTTCATTCGCCGGGAACTGCACGGCAAGGCGCTCTCCTGGCTGAAGGACAATCGCAAAGACATTCTGGGAGAAAGGGGCAACAACCATCATGGATCGGTTTGATCGCGCGGCTGTCGTCTCGTCGCTCGTGAAGGAACTTCGCGCCCGCGATAGTTGGTGCGGCGGGACCCACGTTCAGAAAGCGATGTACCTCGCCCAGGACCTGCTCCGCGTGCCGACCGACTACTCCTTCATTCTCTACAAGCACGGCCCGTTCTCCTTCGACCTGAAGGACGATCTGGGCTGGCTCCGCGCGGACCGTATCCTGGAGTTGAGGGTGCAGGAGCCGTCCTACGGACCCAGGTACCAGACGGCCGATCTCGCGCAGCGGCTGTGGGATCAATCCCGGACCACTCTGGACCGGCACCGCGACGCGCTGGCTCAGTGCGCGGAAGTGGTGGGCGCGCGGACCGTGGTTCAACTGGAACGCCTCGGCACCGCTCTCTTCGTCACGAAAAGGAAGCGGGAGATGCACGACGGCTCGGTCGATCAGCGTGCCGCGACGATCAACAGGCTCAAGCCTCACGTTTCTCTGGACAAGGCGCGGGAAGCCGTCGCGGAAGCCGACCAGTTGCTCGCGCGTTACGGTCAGTCTGAACCCGGTGGAGATCGCGATCTCCCTTAGGCGTGGTCGGTCTTCGGCCCCTCCCATGATCCGCGCCATTTACGCCGGCTCGTTCGACCCGATCACGCTGGGCCACCTCGACGTCATCGAGCGTGGGGCCAAGGTGTTCGACCACCTCATCGTGGCGATGGCCGTCAACGTCGAGAAAACCCCGCTTTTCACCCTGGCCGAGCGGCGGGCCTTCATCGCGGAGGCGACGAAACACCTGAAGAACGTCCAGGTGGACTCCTTCGACACCATGGCCGTGGACTACGCCCGCGCGAAGAAGGCCAAGGTGTTGCTGCGCGGCATCCGCACGCTGTCGGACTTCGAGGCCGAGTTCCAGATGGCGCTCACCAACCGCGCCTTCGCGCCCGACATCGAGACCGTGTTCGTGATGAGTTCGCTGGAGTACTCCTTCGTCAGTTCCCGGCTGATCAAGGAAGCCGCGACGTTGGGCGGCGACGTGTCGAAGTTCGTGCCGCCCGCGGTGGCGGGGCGACTGAAGGAGAAGTTCGCGCGGGGGTGAGGGGAGGGGCTGGGGGCTGGGTGTTAGGTGTTGGGGGCTGGTTGACGGCTCCCGGCCGATGCGTCATCCTTGCGCCGTTCGCGCCGCGGGTCGGTCCGGCTGGCGGAGCGGGTCCGAATGAACTTCTACCGCCTTCCCCCGATCGAACAGCGCGACCTCGCGCTGGAGCGCCTCTTCGCCTACATCCGCGAGTACGTCGAACCCTACCACCCCTACTACCGCCGGGTTTGGCGGGAGGCGGGCATCGATCCCCGCGCGCTGCGCACCTACGCCGACCTCCTCACGCTGCCGGTGGTGTCGAAGGAGGAATATCGGCGGGACCCGCGGGCGTTCATCCTGCAGCCGCGGTTCCGGGGGGTGAACGGGGGGTACGACACGGCGCGCTACGCCCCGGCGCACCTTTTGCGCAACGTCTGGCAGGCGGCCGCGAACCGGCCGCGGGACTTCGTCTCCCTCTTCCGGCGCCTTTCGCTGCGTGAGCGGGTGGAGCGGCGCATCGCCAAAGAGTGGCTGCCCGTGCACTTCCACGCCTCCACCGGCACCACGGGCGAGCCGACGCCGGCCGTCTACACCTGGCGCGACTTGCACGAAATGATCCCGGAACTGGGGGCGGCGCTCTTCCTGCAACCCGACGACCCGGCGCCGGGCGCGCCGTACGCCACGCTCGACGGCCGGACGATGAACTCCTTCCCCGGCGTGCCCCACCTCGCCTTCTTCCAGGCGGTCTTCTCCAAACTCTTCGTCGGCGTCTCCTGCTTCGACAACGGCGGCGGGCGGGTGATGTCCACCGAGCGGCAGATCGAACTCTTCGCGAAACAGGGGTTCAACTCCGTCGCCGCCGTGCCCAGTTACATGATCCACTGGCTGCGCAAGGCCGTGCACCTCCGGCAGGAGGGGCGCATCCCGGAGATGCCCGGCTTCCGCCACCTCATCCTGGGGGCGGAGCCGGCCTCGAAGGAGTTGAAGCGCTATTTCCACGAACTGGCCCGCCGGCTGGGCGCGCACCCCAAGATGCGGGTGCTGGAGTCGCTCGGCTCCACCGAGATGCGCTGGGCCTTCCTGGAGTGCGACGAGGGCGCGGGCATTCACCTCAATCCGCGGTATTTCTACTGGGAGGTGCTCCACCCGGAGACCCACCAGCCGGTCGGGCCGGGCCAGCAGGGCGTGCTGGTCTTCTCGCATATCGACTGGCGGGGCACGGTCTTCATCCGCTACAACACCGGCGACCTGATCGCCGGGGGCGTGACGTGGGAGGAATGCCCGCTCTGCGGCTACACCTTCCCGCGCCTTTTCGGCCCCATTTCGCGGGCCAAGAAAGACTTCACCAAGATCAAGGGCACGCTCGTGCCGCTGCAAGTGCTGGTGGGGACGGTGCGCGACACGGAGGGGGTGATGAACCTGCAGGTGCGGCTCGCGAAGGAGGATCCGGCCGACCCCTTCTCCCGCGACATCCTCCGGTTGCGCGTGGCGCCGGCGCGCGACGTGAATCGCGCCGCGCTGGCCGACCGTATCAAGAAGCGGGTGAAAGAAGCCACTGAAGTGACGCCGGACGAGATCATCTTCGTCGACGACGCCGAATCGTTCGAGAAGGAACTCTTCCAGCGCACCGGCGTGAAGGCCGAATACGTGGTCGAAGAGCGGCCGGTGCACGTGTAGCACGCCGGCGGGAAAGACCAGACGGGAACGCGCCGGTCACGAACGGTTCCCAGGACGTCGCGCGAGACCGGCGTGTTTCCATGGGACCGTCGTTCCCACGTCGCGCCCCGATGAACCCGCCCGCGCCCATCCCCACGCCCGCCGCGCCTGGAACGCCCGACCCCGGCCGCTTGCCGGCGCGGCCATCGGCGCCGGGACTGCGTCGCTCGTTCACTCTGATTTCCGGCGCGGCTCTGTTCGAGGCCGCCGCCACCGGCCTCTTGGGGCTGGTGGTGGCGCACCTTTTGCGCCCCGCCGGCCAGGGGCTGGTGAGCCGGGCGCGACTCTGGCAGGGGTACGCCGGGATGGTGGACCTGGGGCTGCTGACGCTCACCTTCCGCGAGGTGGTGGCGCTGGAGGCCCGCGGCCAGGGCGCGGAGGCTGACCGCGTCCGCGGCGTCGCCTGGACCTTCCAGTTCCTGCTGGCCGCCGTGGTGTTCATGGCGCTGCTGGCCACCGCCGGCTTCCTCGGCCTGGGCGGCGGGGAGGATGGCGACGGCCGCGTCGTCGGCGCGTTGCTGGCCGTCGCCGCCGTCGAGTACCTGCTGTCCAACGTCTGCTCGGTGGCCGACCTGCACCACCGCAGCCTGGAACGCTTTCCGCGCCTGGCGGCCGCGCAGATGGGGTGCGCGGCGCTCAACGTCGCCGTGACGGCGGCCACGCTGGCCCCGCTCGGCCCGCTGGCGCCGGTGCTCGGCACGGCGGGGTCGGCCGGCCTCCGCTTGTGGCTTCTGCGGCGGCGGGTTCCGTGGGGCGTAACGCCGGCGTGGGACTTCGCGCGCCTCCGGCGGATGGTGGTGGTGGCCGCTCCGCTGGCGCTGTCGACGTTCGTGGATTCCTGGAACCGGCTGATCGACCGCACGTTCATCGTGGCGGTCTGGCCGCACCAGGCGGCGCTGGGCCTCTTCTCCGGCGCGGGCGCGCTGGTGCCGTTCGGATGGTCGATCTTCGCCAGCGTCGGCTCGGTGTTTCAGCCGCGCATCTTCCGGCTGATGACGCGTGCGACGGTCCCCGCGGTGCGGGCCACCATCGCCCGTTACAATGCGTTTCTCGCGCTGCTCGCGGCGGCGATGTTCGCCGCCTACGCCTCGGTGGTTCCGCTGTTCTACGGTCACGTGTTCGTGCGCTACGTCGCCGGCCTGGAGGCCTCGCTGGCGCTGGGGCTGAAACTGTGCCACGTCGGGTTGATGCAGGCGCCCACGTTCGTGCTGCTCTCGCGCGACGCCGACCGCCGCTGGACCTTCAACGCCGCCCTGGCCGCCGGCCTCTTGCTGAACGCCGCGCTCTGCGCCGCCGCCGTCTGGCCGGAATGGGCCGGCGCCGCGGCGGGAACCTGGGCGCCAGTTCCCGCCGGCGAAGGCGAGGCCCTGGCTGCTGGCGCCCTTTTGCAGGCGCAGCCGGGTCTGGCGCGCGTGGCGGTGGCATCGGGCGCGGCGTTCCTGGCATGCGCGCTGGTCCTTCAGACGCTGGCGTACGGGGCGCTCGGTCTGCCGCGCCGCCTGGTCGTCGTGCACGCCGCGCTGCCGGTGGCGCTTACCCTGCCGGGCGCCCTGGCGCTGCGGCACTATGCCCTGGGCGGGCCGCGGCCCGCCGCCGCGCTGGCGCTGGCGGGGGCGGGGAACCTGCTCGGCACGGGCCTTCTGCTGCTGGGCTGGTGGTTCGCCACGCAGCGCACCCCGCCGTGGCGCCTGGCCGCCCCCGGCGCGGACGACGCGCTGGGACCGGCTCCCGGCGAGTGAGGCTTTCAGAAAAGCCTCCTGCGGCGGCCGGCAGGGGCGAAGACGTGATCCGCCACCGGCAGTCGAAGGTGTTTCTGAAGCGCGCGAAGGTCCAGGCTCTGCAAAACCTCCTTCGTGATCGGCCGTTTGGAGTCCCAGAATATGCGAGCATGGAGAAAGTCGCGGGCTGGTTCGGATCGAAGCGCCTGCACCGCGTTTTCCGCGTCTTCCCGGGTGGAGAACGGCAGGAAGTAGCAGGTGTCGTCGAACACGACCGGACGGCCGGCCTCCGGGCCGACAACCTGAAACGCCAGCCGCTTGTGCAGCCCCGACACCGCGACTTTCCACGGGGCGAAAGAGTAATCGCCCACGCCGAAGACCGCGAATTCCGGTTGCCCGCGGTAAATGGAACTTCCGCGCGCCGCGAGCCGGCCCCGGTGATCGGTGAGATACTTCCACGTCAGAGGCGCGGCGGCTTGGAGACGCGACGTGTCTTCCCCAAGACGCCGTTGAGTCACCAGCATCGCGCGGTGAGGCCGCAGTCGGCCGTTGGCGAGATCGGAACTTTTCAGAAGCGGATAGACGTATTCGGGTTCAATGGTCAGACGCGCTCCGTCGGCGCCCACCAGCGCGCCGTCGACGCGACGAAATTCCATCACGCTGCCGCAGTCGTGCTTGACGCCGGATCGCCACTCGGGAAGGCAGAAGCCGTCGAATCGCCTGGTGGCGTGGAACGCTGGAAGGTTGTTGATGAGCCGCCCACCCTCGAAGGCGATCTCCGACTCACACCGGCTCGCGCTCAGACTGGCGAAGACGGGAACAAGCGCCGTTTGGCCCGGCGCTGGGCGGGACTCCGACGCGCGCGCCAGAAAGAGGGCGGCGTCGACCGACGCGCCAAACGCCTCGTGGGCGTCTATCCGTCGGACCTCTACGCGCCCTTCGCCGAGTTCGGAAGCGAACGACGAAAGCACCCGCCGAACGACAGACATTTTGCACAGAATTCCCAGTGCCCCGCGGGAGGCGTGCAAAGCGGTCAACAGGCGCCGGAGCATCCACTCGGAGACGTCGAAATTCGACTTGCCGGTGCGGGCGTCCATGCCGCGGAGAGCCTCCGCATTGGATTTCTCCGGCAAGTTGCCGCCCCCAAGTTGCCCGATGGCGGCGTTCGTCACCCAGGGGAGATTCCCGATGACGAGCACGGGTTGGGCAAGACTCTCAAAACGACGCCGCCAATCCGCATGGAAGAAATCCTCGACTGAGATCTCCACCAGCGGATCAGGCAAGAGCCGCCGGCACTCCGCGACGTGCTCCGGGTTGATATCGAAACCGAACAGCGGAACACCGGGGAACTCCTCATGCGCCGCGAGCAGAAACGAACCGCGCCCGCACGTCGGCTCCACAATCGTCCCTGGACTCGGGGAGAATTCCTTGAGCACCCGCACGGCCTGCCGCGCCAACAAGAGAGGCGTCTGCCAGTCGCCGTACTCCTTGCGCTTCCGAAGATCGGCGCTCATGGAACGAGCCTCTGAACCTCAGGCACGGCGCCCGCCTCGGCGATGACGTGACCGTACTGGAGCCGCCACTGCAAAGCGTTGGAAATAGTGAGGTAGCCGATTTTCGGCGGAGTTTTCATCACGGCGCGCGCGATGCGACGGATCTCGACCTCGTCAGCCGGCAGGGCGCGATCTTGCAGGTACGCCGCGATGTCTTCCTCGTTGCCGCCGTCGCGGACCATCCCGGCCAAGCGCCGCGTGAGCGTGTAATCCCCCGTCGCGGACGCATCCACGAATGCCACGTTCACGATGTTCAACGTCGCCGTCCGCGATCGGGCGTCGTCTTTCTTTTCGTACACGAACACCAGCAACGAATACCCGAGGCCGAACACCTTCTGACGCGCCGACTTGAAGGGGCAAGACGATTGCGGCTGCTTGGCGCTTGTCACCTTGATATCAACGTTCAAGTCCGGGAAGTCGATCCCTTTGGCGGAACTGGCCGGCGCGCATTCATACTTCGCCGTCACCGCCCGCCGGAACTTCTGCTCCAGGTATGTTCCGACTGCTTTCCCATCCGTCACTCCGAAAAGAGCGGCCTCCCCGTGCGACAACTCACGCTTGGCGAACGCGGTCGCCTCCTCGCACAGCCGCGGTGTCGTCAGGGTGGACTTCATATTCTCGTCTCGGGTCGACGGTGGCATGCCTCGCGCGGCGGTCGCCCGCGCCTCACCGCCCCGCCGGCGCCACCGGGTTCACTACTTCGAACGCCGGCGACGTCACCGGGTCGCCCGCGTTGCCGGCGCGATCGGTCACCGTGAGGCGCAACAGCGCCGTGGTGGACGCCGGGGTGGCGGCGGGAACGTCGAAGTCAAAGACGCCCCGGTCGCCGAGACCCTCGAAGAGCGTCTTGAACGCCGCCCCGTCAGCCGCGAACTCCATCTTGGCCGTGCCGACGTTAGTGTCGGTGGTGGTCCAGCGCACCACCGTGCGCGCGCCGGCGTTCACGCGCGTTCCCGCCGCCGGAGCGGTAAAGGCCGCGGTGGGTTTCGTGGCGTCCTGGCGGGAAAAGACCACGTTGGAAAGCACGGAAACCGTGCCAGCCTCGTTGCGGGAGACGGCGCGATAGAAATAGGTCTGGCCGTCAATCAGGGTCGTGGCGGTGAAGGTGGTCGCGGTGATGAAGTCGGGGTTTGGAATCAGGAGGGTGGTGAAGGCGGCGTCGGTCGAGACCTCCACGCGATACTCTTTCGCTCCCGCCACGGCCGTCCAGGTGACGCTGTTCTCCGCGCCGGGAGTCAGGCTCGGCTCGGCCTGGAGCAGCGGCGGCGCGACGAACTTCGTGGGATCGTCCTCCACCAGCAGGCCGAAGCCGGACTGGGAGATGACGGCGTACCCCCCGCCATCGCCCGCGAACGAGGCCGCCCGGCCGCCGAAACCAGAGGCGATCCGCACGGTCTGCCCCACCGGCTCGCCAGCCGTGGTGAAGCGGCGGCCGAGGAGCAGGAAGTCGCCGGGCTGGGCCAGCGTGGTGTCCCACGTTAAGAGCACGCGGCCGGAGGCGGCCGGCGCCAGGCAGGGGCGGTAGACGTGGTTGCGCACCGGCGAGTCGTCGGCCGCGCGCGGCGCGCCCGGCGCGCCGGCGGCGGAGACCGCGGCGAGGTAGACGTTCTCATCGTACACTTTATCCTGGGGCGGATCGTACTTGCCGCAGAGCGAGGTGTTGTTCTTCCCCGTTCCCGACGCCGGGAAGAAGGTGCAGGTTCCTCGTTCGCCGTTCACCGTGATGGTGGTGGGGAAGGCGGTGGTGATCGTGGTCGCCGTGGTGGTGGTTGCAGGAGAAGTCGCCGGGGCCGCGAGCGGATTGCCGGCGGCGTCGGTCGGCACGATCTCAACCCCCTGGAAGGCCGCCAGGAAACCACCAGCCTGTCCGGGCAACCCGGCGAGCGAGAACTGCCCCGCGGCCACGGTCTGAGCATTCACCCGTTGCGGCGTGCCCGAGGGGACGCCGGCGCTCACGGCGCGGACCAGCAGATCGCGGGTCTCCACCGTGACGGTGGTGGGCGGCGCGGCCGGCGCGGTGGCCGGTCCGGTGGTCGTGGTCGTGGTCGTGGTGACGGCTGGCGCGGTGATGGTCCGCGAGCCGATCTCGCGCCACCCCACCAGCAGCGTGGCGCCGGCGGCGGCCACCTCCGGGCCGGAGCCGAGCGACGCGCCGGTGTCACTGGCGTCGATGCGCGCCGCCGCCCCCGGCCCCGCCACACCGGCGGCCGAGAGCGCGCGACCGAACACGTCGCCGCGGGCGCGCGTGTCGCCGGCGGCGTTGGCCGCGTCCTGGTTGCGAAGGTCCTCCCAGACGACGAAGAAACCCGCCCCCTCCGCCGCCACGGCCGGCAGGCGGGCCACGGTGAGGCGCGGGTTGTCGCTCACGGTGGCCACGGCGGTGGGAGCGAGAGCGGCGTCAAAGACCCGCGCCAGAATGGCCGAGTCGCCGGCCGCGACGCGCTGCTCCCAGACCACGGCGAAAGCGTCTTGCGCGCCGACCGCCACGCGCGGCGAGGCCGTGACCTCGCCCAGCACGGCCTGGGAGACCGTTAACCCGGCGCCGGCTGGCCCGGCCTCCGCCGCGCCGTCGCGCTGGAAGCGGCGCACGCGCACCTGGGCGTCAAACAGGTCGGCCAGGATCACCCGGCCGGCGCTGTCGGTCGCCACGTCAGCCTCGTCCGCCGTTCCGGTGACCACGGCGCCCAGCCGCGCGACGGCGATGGTGTACTCGCGCGACGACGTGTCGGGTGTCTTTTTGTCTTTCTCGGCCAGGCCGGGCGTTTTGTTGAAAGCGATCTCAAAGGATGACAACGTGTCGCTCACCGTGACCGTGAACGTGAACGTCCCCACCACTTGCGGGCTGCCGCTGACGCGGCCGGTGGCGGCGTCCAGCGTCAGCCCCGGTGGCAACTGGCCGCCGGCCAGCGCGAAGGCGTAGGGCAGGCGGCTTCCCGAGACCGGCAGGTCCACGGCGTAGGGCAAGCCGGCGGTGGCCACGGGCAGCACGGCGGGGAAGAGCGTGAGCAGGCTCCGGTTGACCATCACCTGCAGCGTCGTGAAATGCTCGGTGAGCGTAGTGGCCAGGGACGCGGCCCTGTTCAGGTCGACGACCGGCAGCAGATCGACCGGACCGCCGACGGCGCGCTCGTCATACCGGGCGATGACCAAGTGGTCGGTGGTGAAGCCCTCCGGTATAGCCGCGGGGTCAAATGGTAACGTCACCTTGGCCGGCGAGGCGAAGGTCGTGCCGGAGGGGGTGAACCGCACCGCCGGGCCAACCGCCAGCAGCGCCGTGCCGGCGGGCACGGGGTCGCCCGGACCGAGCGCCAGCGGCGTCGCCCGCGTGAGCGCGCCCGCCGCCACCTCCACCCGCGCGCCGAACAGCGGGCTGCGCGCGTCGTCGACGGCCACGCTTCCGCCCGCCGGTCCCACCGTCCCCTTCGCCGCCGCGGGGATCGAGGGGTGATTGCCGCCTGTTCCACACGCTCCGACCAAGAGCGCCGCCACGATGACCGCGGCCCGCGCGAAGGCCGCGGCGGACCGCGACACGACCGACCTCGGCCCCGCGCGACCGACCGCGCGAGCGCCCACGCGCCGGGGCAATGTCACGGTGTCCATACGTCGCTCCCCGATCCGGTCCGTTGTTTTACCCCGGCAGCCGGCGCGAACCGCAGGGTTTTTTCCGGAAGCGGGTGGCGGGCGGGCGCG
>JACQVU010000001.1 GCA_016209585.1 Planctomycetota bacterium | reverse complement strand
CGCTGGGAGAGCGCGCCGCCGCCGCCGACGCGCAGGCGGCCGCGTTGCGGGCCGAGCGCGACGACCTGGTGAACCGCGTGGTGCGCGCCGAAACCGCCGAGCGCGCCGCGGCCGCGCTGCGCCGCGAGAACGAGGACCTGACCGCCCGCGTGACCGAAAGCGGGCGGCACCAGAAAGTGGCGGAACTGCTGCGCCAGGAGAACGAGGAAATCCTGGAGCGGGTGGCGCGCGCGGAGCGCGACGCGCGGTTGGCCGCGGCGCTGGCCGCCGAGCGCGACGCCTTGGCGCAGCGTCTGACGGCGCTGGAGCACGATCTGGCCGCCGCGCGGGAGGCGGGGCGGGAGCAGGCCCAAGGCCGCGAGCGGGCCGAGGCCGAGGCCGCCGACTTGCGCGCCCGCGCCCAGGAGTCGCAGGCCGAAGCCGCGCAGGTCCCGGCGCTGCGGCAGCGGGAAGTTGAACTGGTCGACCTGCTGGCCGCCGCCCGCCAGGAGGCGGAGCAGGCGGCGGCGCTTCTGCGGGAGCGCGACGACCTGCGGCTGCGCGTGGCGCGCGGCGAAGAGCAGTGGGCCGCGCAGGCCGCCCGTGTCGCCGAACTGGAGGGCGAGACGGCCCTGACCCGCGCCGAACTGATCGAGGCTCGCGTCGACGACCGTCCCCGCGCCGAACGCGAGGAGGCCGCCGCGCTTCGGCTGGAGGTGGAGGCGCTCCGGTCGCTGGTCGACGAGGCCCAGCGCCGCCAGAGCGTTCCCGCCCAGCCAGGCGCGCTCTCGCGGCGTGGCGATGGGAGCGCCCGGAAGAAGCGCGGCGCGCTCCGTTCCATCGCCGAGGCCAAGGAGGCGCAAGCCGCCGCCCGCGCGCTGGACCTGTCAACCGAACTCCGCGCCCTGGATCGCGCCGTCTCCGGCGCCCCGGTCGCGTCCCTCTCCCCCGCCGGAGAGGGAGAGGCGGGGGCCAAGGGTCGCCGCAAGGCCAGGAACGGCCGCCGCCGCGCGCGGTAGCGCGCCGGGCGCGTTCCGCGCTCACTGGCGACGAGCCGAGCGGCCTAGCCCATGAGGCTGTCGCCGGCCGGCGTCCGCAACTCCTCCACCAGGCAGTCGCTGCGCAGCGGGTCGCCGGTGACGCGGCGGATGGTCTCGTCCCAGTCGTAGAGGCGGCCGGTGGAGAACATGCGCTCGCGGAGGTAGGCGCCGGTCTCGGGGTTGCCCACGATGCGCCCCCCGGAGAGGCGGCGGCGCATGTCGGCGCGCAGCTGGCCGGCCATGAGGTTGCCAAGGATGTAGTTCTGGTAGTAAACGGGCGCGGTGGCGATGTGGATTTTGGCGGCCCAGTCGGGCGCATCGCGCCCCTCCGGCCGGTGGAGGGATTGGAACTCCTCGACCAGGTTCCACCAGAGGCGGCTCAGGTCCGGGCGATCGGGGTCGGCGTAGAAAGCGCGCTCGAAGTGCACCATGACCAGGGCCCAGCGCAGGAAGATCAGGCGGCCGACGCGGAAGGTTTCCTGCAGCGCGGGGGCCAGGGCCTTCGCGGTTTCGGGCGACACCCCGACCACGGTGGCGAGGAAGTCGGGGTCGCAGGTGAAGCGTTCGAAGAAGATGGCGACGGCCTCGGTGGAGAGCATGTGGGCGGGCTTGCGCAGCACCCACGGGAGGTCGCCGAGGTGCTTGTCGTAGACGGCGTGGCCGAACTCGTGGAGGTTGGTCGACGTCCAGTACTCATTCTGTTTGAGGTTGCAGAGCACGCGGATGTCGCCGCGGCCGTCGATGTCGGTGCAGAAGGCGTGCTGGCACTTCCCCTCGCGCTCGTAGAGGTCGGAGCGGCTGGCGATGTCACGCACCTCGAAGCCGATGCCGTCGTAGAACCGCTCCGTGAGCGCCTGCACGTCCTGGCCGGCGAAGAAGCGGTCGAGCGATTCGCCGTTCACCTCGGGCGGCTCCTGGAAGAAGCGGTCGTGGTAGTGCCAGGGGCGCATGCCGGTGGGGGTCACGCCATGGCGCCGGGCGAGGAGGCGGTCGAGCCGTTTCTTGAGCGCGCGGAAGGGGGCCTCGGTGTCGCGGCGGAGGGCGTCGAGTATCTCGAACAGGCGCGGCTCCGGAAGTTCGTTCAGTTCGAGCGACATGGCGAAGAAGTCGCGGAAGCCGAGGTCTTTCGCCGTTTGGTTGCGGAGCCGGGCGAGGCGGATCACCTTGGGCGCCACCTCGGCGCCGACGCGTTTGGAGGCCTCCCAGGCCTCGCGGCGCAGCGCGTTGTCGGTGGAGGAGCGGAGCACCTCCACGATGCGGTTGTCGGGGGCGCGCTCTCCGCGCAGGACGCCGCGATAGGCGGCGTAATCCAGTTCCAGTTCGGTCTCCAGGGCGGCGATTTCCTCGATGCGTTTCGGCTCCACCTGGTGGGCGCGGAAGGCGTTGGCCAGGAGCCGCAGCTGGCGCGCGATCTGGGGGTCGCGAGCCGCGCCGCCGGCCAGCCAGGCGGTGACACGGCGGTAGGCTTCGGGGTCGGCGAAGAATTTCTTGTGGGCGGCGTTTTTCGCGGCGGCCTCGGCCTCGTACTTTTTGTCGCCGGTCACGTTGAGGCGCCACCAGGAGAGGTTGGCCTCGGTCTCCAGCGGGCGCGCCTTGGCCTCATGCTCCGCCAGGAAGCGGCGTGCGTCGGTCTCCATACATTTCGTCCTCCTCCGGCCGCCCACTCCGCCAGCCGGGGGAGGAATGATACCACGTTCGCGAAAGGAAACCCCGGCCCGGCTACTCGACTACTCGACCCCCCGCAGCGCCTCGAACACCGGCCGGCGGCAGGCCCGCCACGCCGGGAGCAGGCCACCCACCGCGCCGATGGCCGCGCTCGCTGAAAGCGCCAGCGCCAGGTGCGCCGGCGTGACCCGGAAGGCGAAGGCCAACTCCGTGAAACTCACCCAGTTCGTCGTGCTCACCGCGTACCCGTTCAGCGGCAGCGCCACCAGGTAGCCCACCACGCCGCCCAGGAGCGCGATCATGGTGGACTCCGCCACCAGGCCCAGCAGGATCGACCACGGGCTGAAGCCAATGGCCCGCAGCGTGCCGAACTCCCGCGCCCTGGCCCCGATCGCCGAGTCCATCGTGTTGTACGCCCCGACCATCGCGGCCAGCGCCAGGAAGAACGCGATGAACACGCCGGCCCGCCCGATGGGCAACTGCTCCCGGCTCTGCGCCGCGTAATAGTCGCGCTCCACCTTGGCCTCCACGTCGCTGAACTCCCGGGCCGCCGACGCGAGGGCCCCGGCCGCCTTGTGGGCGTTGATCGCGCCCGTCACCTTCGCGCGGCCCTCCTCCCCGTCGGCGCGGAGCAGCAACATATTGTACGTGTCACGCCCCGAGAGCGCCCGCAACGTCCCCTCGTCCACCCAGATCTCCGAGTCGTGCGTCGTCCCCGACGCCGTGAACGTGCCGACCACCTTGAACTTCCGGTTGCTCTGCAACTCGAACTCCTCCCCCACTCCCAACCCCTCAAAACGTTCGCTGATGCTCCGCGCCACCACCGCCTCCTGCGTGCCGCGCGCGAACCACCGGCCCCCCGCCAGCGTCACCGCCGGCCGCAGCCGCAGGCTCATCTCCTCCACCCCGCGCACCAGCAGGTTGGTGCGCTCGTCCGGACCCCCGCCCGCGCGGCGGACGTTGATGAACAGAATCGTCTCGCCCGCGATCACCGGCTGGCCGCCAGCGGTCGCGATCCCCGCCAAGGCCCTCACCGCGCGCTCCGTGTCCGGCGTAATGACGCTGGAGGTCTCCGACGCCACGGAGTCCCGGAGCACGATGACGTTGAGGTCGCTGCCCGAGGTCTCCAGCGCACGGGAAAGGCCCGTGGCCATGGCGCTCAGCAGCACCAGCACGCTCACCACCAGCGCCACGCCGGCCACCGTCATGAGCGTGGCGATGCGCCGCACGAAGAGGTTGCGCAGGTTGTATTTCAGCGGCAGGGCCATCACGGGATCCGTTCGCCGTGGGCGATGAGCGTATGGATGACGCCGAGCCACTCGTCGAGCATTGGGGGGAGCTCATACTCGATCATGTCGCTGAGCGTCACCGCGTCGCTCAACTCAATGGCCCGCTTCACCGTCTCGAGGATCTTCGCGAACGCCTGCGCTCGCTCCGCCACCGTGCCGCGTTCCATCCGCACCTGGTCCAGCGGCGCCCGCAAGACCGAGGCGGCGTTCTGCACCGCGCCGAGCACCAACACCATCTCCGGCAGCAGTTTCTGCAGCCGGGTGGCGGAACGGATGGCGTCGCCGCGCTGCAGGCCGGCGGCGATCTCGGTCAGTTCCGGCGTGAACTTGGTGAAGTTGGCGGCGATGGAGCGCAGCACCGTCAACGCCAACCCCTCCTGGGTGATGGAGACGATCTTCATCTCCCGAAGGTCGGCGATCGGCGTCTCGAGGTTGTCGCGCTCAATCTGCTCCGTGAGCAGATGCGAGTCGACGTAACAGGTCTGGATGACGCGGTTGCGGTCCGCGAGATACTGGCGCACCTTCACCAGCATGTTCCCCAACGAGCCGGCGGAATCTACCTCCAGCGGGCTATCTTTTCCGTCGATGACCAGCCGCATGATGGGGGGCCTTTGAGAGAGCGGGTCGCAGTTCCGTAACGCGTTGCCTGGCGGAAAGTTACGCCGATGTCGCGTTTCACACCGAGTCGCTTTCGCGGGCCGCGGGTTTGGCTCGCGGTTTGCGCATACGTTCGAAACAGCCGGCGGACGATCCGTGTGCCGCCGGTTGGAAACCCGTTGGGAAACCCTCGGCGGCGCGCTAGAGTGTCGGCTTGGCGGTCGCCAGCGTAGCGCGCGGGGAATCGATGGGTCAAACGCAAACAGGGATCCGCGCTCCCGGCGACCTTTGGTGGAAGGAAGGTAGCATGTCTTCGCGCTCCATTGTCGTCCTCCTCGCCGCGGCGTTCGCCGTGGGCGGTTGTTCGGCGCCGTGGCCCGATGACGTTCACGAGAAGGGCGCCGGGCTGGGCGCTCCGGGCGATCAGCCCTACCTCTCCGTGGAGCAGCACACCCGCGACGGGTGCGCGTCGGTCCAGCCCACGCTGATGGGTGACAACGAGGGGAGGCCGGCCCTGGTCTACGCCGGCGACAAGGACGCGAAGTACTTCCGCATCTACCGCAAGGCGTTGCCGCAGAACAGCGCCGTCGAGACGCTGGTTCACGTGCCCAACGCCAACGCCATGGACCCGGCCGTGTCGCCCTCGGGGAAACTCATCGCCTTCGCCAGCGATCTCTCCGGCCGTTGGGACGTGTACGTGGCCATGCTCGACGACGTGCACGCCACCATGCGGAACGTCACCAAGGAGATGACCGATTTCATCGAGGCGCGCCACCCCACCTGGTCGCCCGACGGCCAGTGGCTCTGCTTCCACGCCCTCGTTCCCAAGCAGGCCCAATATCGCCTCCAGAAAGCGCGGCTGGAGTTCGTCATGCCGGAACGTCCGCAGGAACAACGCATCGAGAAGGTTCTGCTGCCCGCGGCTGGCGGCCAGGCGGAACCCGGCGCGGTCGGCGACGGCCCCGCCGCCCCGGTGCTTCTGGTCGCTGGACCGGGCGAGGCGGCCGACCATCACGCGGGCGGGCGCGATATGGCTGAGTTGGGAATGATGGGGAAACCGGGAGACCACACCGGCGCCGCCCCCCGCGGATCGCCGCCCACCGGATCCATGGCCGGCGACGCCGATGGCGAACCTTCCCCCGCCCCGCTCCATTTCGAGGTGGTTCTGAAGGGACTTTGGGACATCGGCGAGGGGCGGTATCCCGAATGGCGCCCGTTGCCGCTGGACGGCTCCACACCGGAGCCGATGATCGCCTTCCAGCAGGCGCGGGAGCGGGACGGCGGGCTGTACAGCCTCTGGACGATGAACCCCGACGGCGGCATGCGGCGGGAGGTCTACTCGGCGTCGGGCCTCTACTCCTTCGGAGCGATCAACCCCACCTGGTCGCCGGGCGGGACGGCGCTGGCGTTCGCCTCCAGCGGCAAGAGCGCCGCGCAGGCGGGAAAGTTGCTGCACGGGGACGACATCTACATCCTGTCGCTGCGCGACAACGCGGTGCGCCAGGTGACGTTCGACGAGCGGCCGGAGTGGAACCCCGTGTGGCACGACGGCCGCATTTATTACACGATGGGCGATCCCGACGCCGAGCGCCACACCATCGCCATCATGAGCGTGCCGGCCAACTGACGAGGAGCGCGCGGAGGTAGCCTGACGGGCGCGGGACGGAGGATCGGACGGATCCGACCGATCCGCGCCCTCCGCCTCCCCCAACCCCCGCCCGATCACGCTCTTACCAAGGCGGCAACGACGGCCACGATCTTCGGCCGGGAAAAATGTTGTTAAGGCTTGACGGAACTGGAGGAAGTTGTTTTACTGCCAAGCGGTTGCGGAGAAAACAGATGAAATGCCCGGTGGTGCTTCGCGGTACGACGTTTGCTCATGTAGGGGGAGTGTGAGGTCATGGTGGTTCGGGGATAGGAGTGTCGAGGTGGGTCTCGAATCTATCCTTCTTCTTCGGAGGGTCTCGATGAAAGTTTCTTCTCTTCTCAAGTGGTCGGTGGTTCCGGCGCTGGTCATCGCGCTGGGAACGTCGGCCGGCGCCCAGATCCCCGGCTTCGGCGGGGGGACGGGCGGGTTGCCGCTTGGTGGCGGCACGGGCGGCGGGCTTCCGCTGCCTGGAATGGGTGGCAACACTGGCGGCCTTCCGCTTCCCGGAATGGGTGGCGGCACGGGCGGCCTGCCGATCCCGCTTCCGGGGATGGGCGGCGGCACGGGTGGCCTGCCGATCCCGCTTCCGGGGATGGGCGGCGGCACGGGTGGCTTCCAGCTGCCCGGAATGGGCGGTGGCACGGGTGGGCTTCCGATCCCGCTTCCTGGCATGGGCGGGACGACGGGCGGAACGACTGGCGGCACGGGTGGGCTTCCCATCCAGTTGCCTGGGATGCCGACGGGCGGCACGGGCGGCGCGACTGGCGGGCTTCCGACCGGCGGGCTTCCCACGGGTGGCGCCGGCGGGCTTCCGACCGGTGGGCTTCCCACGGGTGGAGCGGGTGGTCTGCCGACGGGTGGGCTTCCCACGCCGACTCCCGCGCCTGGTGGTAACGCCGGCGGGTTGCCGGTGACGCTTCCGGCGCCGGCTCCGGCTCCCGGAACTGGCACGGGCGCGCTTCCCGGTGGGCTTCCGGGCGGGATTGGCGGCGGGGCGGGCGGGCTTCCCATTCCTGGCGGGTTCGGCGGCGCGCCGGCTCCGGCTCCCGCGCCGGCCCCGGCTCCGGCCCCGATGCCGGGCGTTGGTGGCGGTCTCCCCGGCGGGCTTCCCAACATGGGTGGCGGCGCTGGCGGCGCGGCCGGTGGCCTTGGCGGCCTCGGCGGCATGCTCGGTGGCGGCGGTGGGATGCCCGGTGTCGGCGGCCTGCCGATGCCCGGCGCCGGCGGCGGTTCGCCGGCTGGTCTCGACCCTGTCGCGCTGATCAACCAGTTGCTGGGCCTGCTTGGGCTTGGCTCTGTCGGCGGCGGCACGGGCAACACCGGCGGCGGCACGACGACGCCCCCGGCTGGCGCCCTGCCCTTCCCGATGCCCGGCGCCGGCGGCGGTCTGCCGCTTCCGGGTGGTTCAGGTGGGCTTCCCGGCGGGCTGCCGATGGGCGGTCTTCCGGGCGGCGGCGCCACGACGCCCCCGGCCGGCACCACCCCGCCGAGCAACCTGCCCATTCCGGGCGGTCTGCCGGCTGGTGGTCCCTGACCGAGTCACGACGCGTCTGATCTGAGAGAGGCAGTTCCAGCGGCCCGGTTCGCCGGGCCGCTGGTTTTTTTGGCGCCTGCCAGCCACCGATCCCATGCACCGGCGTCCAGCCCCTTTTTGTATGGGCCACGGGGCTGGCAGGGCGCATGCTATCGAGCCTTGTCGGGCGGGCACGCGGATTTCAGGTCGGCGACAGGTGGTCGTGGCATGGTGCCCGGCTGCCGACGCGGTGAGAACGCGGGCGGGTTCGCCCGCGCGGGGTGTTCCGACGGGCGACGAGAGCCGTGAAGGTTGACACATCGTCACCACCAGCGCCGGGGGGCGCCAAGCGGGCCGCCGGACGGCGGAACGACAAAAAGATGGAGGAAAACATGGTTACGAAGATGATCTCGCTGCTCGGCGCGCTCGCGCTGGCGGCCGGGCTGGCCGTCGCTCCCGCGCCCCGCGGCTTCGCCCAGGAAAACGGGGAAGCGACGGGAGGAGAGACGGAAGCCGCCAAGGGCGAAGAGGCGGCGGGGGAGGCTGAAGAGGCCGCGGAGGACGAGGCCGACGTGCGCGACCTGGTGGGCGAGGCGAAGGTCTCGCTGCGCGACGCCATCGCCGCCGCGCTCAAGGCCCGGCCGGGGGCCGCGGTGGAGGCGGAACTGGAGGCGGAAGGGGCGGGCACGGAGCGCAAGGTCTTCTTCGAGGTGAAAGTGCTCACCAAGGGCAAGAAGTCGTTCGACGTGCGGGTGAACCCGGCCACGGGCAAAGTCATCTCCAATGAGGAAGACGCGGAACCCGACGCCCAGGAGGAGGCTGCCGAGTTCGCGCGCGTTCTGGAGGTCGCGCGCCTGTCGCTGGCGGCGTGCGTGAAGAAGGCCGAGGCGATTATCAAGGGCACGGCGGTGGCGGCTGGGCTGGAAATGGACGGCGAGGACGCCGTGTGCACGGTGGGTTTCGTCAACGAGCGCCACGTCATTGAGGTGGCGCTGGACGTCCGCGCCGGCAACCTGGTGCATGTCGGCCTGGAAGACGGGGGCGGCGAGGAAGAGGCTGGGGGGGACGAGGAGGAGACCGACGAGAAGGGCGAAGGAAAGGAAGCGGAAGAGGAAAAGGACCACAAGGAAGGCAAAGGCGGGAAAGAGGGCAAGAAGGGCGAGGGGAAGGAACACGGTAAGGGCGCGAAGAAGACGGCGGGCGAAGGCGACGAAGCCGATGACGCTGCCGCCGCGGAAGAAGACGCCGCGCCCGTGGAGCCGAAGGCCCCCGCCGCGGCGGGCGGCCCTTCCGTGCGGCCGCTGGCCGACAAGGTGGCCTTCTCGCCGAAGGTGACGCACCCCTACTTCCCCCTGTCCACGGTGCGGTACGCGGTGATCCAGCAGGGGGCGGAGAAGATGGTGCGCAAGGTGGAGGAGAAGACGCAGAAGGTCGGCGGCGTGGAGTGCCTGGTGCTGGACGAAATCGAGTACGACGGCAAGAACCTCAAGGAGATCTCCCGCAACTTCTTCGCGCAGGACTCTGACGGCAACGTGTACTACTTCGGCGAAGACGTCGACATGTACACCAACGGCAAGGTTACCAGCCACGGCGGGGCGTGGAAGGTGGGGGTGAACGCGAAGGAGCCGTGCCTCTTCATGCCGGCCGATCTGAAGATCGGTTTCCAGTTCAAGCCGGAGAATTCGCCGCCCGACGCCGAGGAGTTCGACGAGATCGAGCGCGTCGACGCCACGTTGAAGGTCAAGGCGGGCTCGTTCGAGGACGTGCTGGTGATCCGCGAGCGCGACCAGGCCACCGGGCCGGTCAAGGAGCGCAAGTACTACGCCAAGGGCGTGGGGCTGATCAGCGAGAACCGCACCCTCAACCTCGTCGAGTACAAGAAGACCGAACCGGCCGGCGAGAACGAGTGACGGGCCGCTGACAACCCGTTGGCTCCGGGTGCAGGGGCCGGGGCGAGGCACACGGG
>JACQVU010000076.1 GCA_016209585.1 Planctomycetota bacterium | reverse complement strand
GCTTCACTTGGGACGCGGCCGCGCTGATCGGCGGCCGCGGGCCGCAGGCCGGAGTTTCTTAAGCGCGCAGCCGCCAACGCCGGCGTAGACACCGGCTCGCGCGACATTCGGACCGTGGTGGAACCGGCCGGAAGATCGGGGTATCGTCTCGTTGCCGGCGCTGCGCGCCTCAGTTGCGCTGCGGGGCTGAGGTCGGGGCGGCCGCGATATCCGGACAAGCACACGGGGTGGAACCGCCGTTCGCCCCTCGGCGCGGGAGTGGTAGAATGCGGAAGATGGCTAGGCGCTCCCGTCCCGTTGCCCGCCCGTGGGGCCTGGTGGCCGCCGCGGCGGCAGGCGTCGCGTTGCTGGTATCGCCGCCCGGTCTCGGCGAGGAAGGGGCGGGCGCGTCGCCACCCGGTCCGAGAAAGACCCCCCGGCCCGAGGAACTGCTCCCGCAGCCCGCTCCCGGCGAGCCAGGCGGGGCGGCGGGAGGAGCCACGACCCCGGAGGCGGTGAGCGGGGGCGCGCCGGAGGGCGGCGCGGTGGCCCGCGGCGCGGCCGGGGGCGAGGAAACGTCGGGCGACTTGCTGCTTCCCGGTGGCCACCATGTGACCGAAGAGATTCGCAAGGCGGTGGAGCGGGCGCTGGACTACCTCAAGGGCATGCAGAACGGCGATGGGAGTTTCGGGCAACAACACCAGGTGGCGAGCACGGCGCTGTGTGGGCTGGCCTTCATGGCTGGGGGCAGTTTGCCGCGGCGGGGGAAGTACGGCGACCAGGTGTGGCGGGCGATGGAGTACCTGGTCGCGCAACAGGCGCCGTCGGGGTACATCTGCGAGGGCGGCGCGAGCGGGATCGGGGCCGCGTCGCGAATCCACGGTCACGGCTACGCCACGCTGTTCCTCTCGCAGGTGTACGGCATGGACAAGCAGATCCGGGTGCGCGTGCGCAACAAAGAGGTGGGCCTGGCGAGCGTGATCCGCGAAGCGGTGCTGCTGGCCTCCGGTTGCCAGACGGAGAAAGGCGGGTGGAACTACGAGCCGGGCGGGCAGTACGACGAGAACTCGACCACGGTCTGCGTGCTGCAGGGGTTGCGCGCGGCGCGCGACGCGGGCATCCTGGTCGACCGGGGGGTCATCCAGCGGGCCGATCAGTACCTGCACGAGTCGGCGGAGAAGGTGCAGTGGAAGACCAAGGCCGGCGAAGCGAAGGAGGGGTTCACGTTCAAGTATTCGCTGCAGATGGGCGGCGGCGGCCATTCCTCGTTCGCGCTGGTGGCGGGGTCCGTGGCTTCGCTGCAGGCCGCGGGCAAGGCCGACGACCCCTGTCTTCGGGGCGGGCTGGAGTTTCTCTACGATTTCTACACCGACAAGATGGAAGCGCGCCCCGGGGGCGACGGATTCGAGCGGTTCTTTTTCTACAGCCACTTCTACACGGCGCAGGCGTTCTACCACGCGGATGATCCGCGGATGTGGAACGGGTACTATCCCAAGGCCGCGCGCGAGTTCCTGACCCAGCGTCGCGGTGACTACTGGGAAGACCCCATGGCTGGTAAGGCGTTCGGCACGGCGGTGGCGGCTCTGATCCTCCAGATTCCCTACGGGTACCTGCCGCTTTTCCAGAAATGATTGCCGCGGTTCCATTCGTCTCCGCCAGCCCGCCGGGGCCGCTCGACCGGGCACGGCCCCGCTGGGGGGCCAGCGGCGTCGCGCGCGCCGCAGCCGCCGTCCTCGCGCTGGGCGTCGCGGCGCTGGGGTGGGGGTGCGCGGCGGCCCAGCCGGCCGGTGGCTTCGGTCCGGGCGAGAATGACCCCGGCTTCAGCCACGAGCACTGGGCTGAGGCTGCGGCGGCGTATGACATCGCCGGCGGGCGCTGGATCGACGTCGATGCCCCGGCCGGCGACGTGACGCTGACCCGCTCGCCCGACGGGCAGGCCCGCGTGCGGGCGCGGGTGAACGGCTTTGGTCCCGACGATCTCTCCGCCCGCCGGCTGGCGCACACGGTGAAGGTGCGTGACTGGTTCGACGAGGCGGGCGTTCTGCGGCTCGCGGCCGACCTTCCAGCCGGGGAGACGGTGGAGGAGATCGTGGTGGACGCCCGCGGCCGGGTGTACGTGAACCACGCGCGCGTGCCGCGGGCTGACTTCCACGTGGCGGTGCCGCGCGACGTGAACGTGCGGGTGCGGCGCTGCCTGGCGCTGTCGGCGCGCGGCGTGATCGGCAACGTCGAAGCCCACTGCCAGCACGACGCCGCGGTGCGCGGCCACGAAGGAGACCTGCGTCTGACATGCGACCTGGGCGGCGTGATGGTGGAACGGGCCGCCGGTGACATCACGGCCGAGGGGTGCGGGCGGGTGGAGGTGCGCGACAGTTCCGGCGCCAAGGTGTTGCGCTGTTCCCCCGGCGCCGTGACCGTGCTGGGTGGCGACGGCAAGGTGGAGGTGGATGCCGGCGGCGACGTGCAGGTGGTCTCCCACCTGCCGCGCGCCGAGGCGCACCACATCATCTCGGAACGGGGTGGCGTGCGGCTGTCGGTTTCGCCAGAGTCCTCGCTCGCCATCCACGCGTTTTCGGCCAATGGCGCGGTGGTGTTCGGCGACAACCTCCTGCCGCTGGCCAAGGTGGTCAGCCGCACGGCTGGGGCCGATGGGGGGGACGACCGGCCGATGAACAGCGTGGATGCTTTCCTGGGCGCGGGCGAGGCGCCGGTGGACATCCGCGCCCGCGGCGAGGTGCGCGTGGACCTCTATCGAAACTGATGTCTCTATGATTCATGCTCGTTCGCGCGCGGCGGCTGCGCACCGCTTGGGCTGGTCGTCGGCGGTCGCGGCTCGCCTCGGTTCCGGGGCTCTGACGGCGGCGCTGTTGCTCGTGGTGACGGCTCTCCCCGCGCCCGCTTGGGCAGAGGAGCGCGACGGCGGGGGAGGGGCGGCCACCGACGGCGGCGCGGGAAGCCGGTACGTGGGGGTCATCGCCCACCGCTGCGCCGGCCGGCTGGCGCCGGAGAACACGCTGGCCGCGGTGCGCGCCGGCAAGGCGGCGGGCGCGGACATGGTGGAAATGGACGTGCGGACGACGAAAGACGGCGCTTTGGTCCTGTGCCACGACGGCAAGGTGGATCGCACCACGAACGGCCACGGCAACGTCGCCGATCTCACGCTCGACGAGGTGCGCGCGCTGGACGCCGGCTCCTGGTTCAACCGCGCCTATCCGGGCCGCGCGAAACCGGAGTACGTCGGCGAGAAGGTGCCCACGTTCGACGAGGTGGTGAAACTCTGCAAAGAACTCGGCCTGTGCATCTATCTTGACCACAAGGCGCTCGACACCCTCAAGGCGATCGCCGTTCTTCAGAAGTATGACTACGTGTCGCACACGCTGGTCTATCACGGCCTCGTCCCCTGCATGCACATCAAGCAACTGGAGCCGAGGCTTACCGTGCTCCCGCCGGTGGAGGAGCAGTTCAAGCACGGCCGGCGCATGAACTTCAAGCCGGAGTGCGTCGACTCCAGTTGGCCGGCCTTCACCCCGGAGTTGATCGAATACTGCAAGAGCGCCGGCATCGAAATGGTGCCCGACAGCCTCAACACCACCAACATGAGCACTGCGCTCGCCGCGGCCGAGGCCGGGTGCCACTCCCTCCAGACCGACTACCCCGACCTGCTCTCCGCCGCGCTCGCCAAGGCGGGCCTGCGGGCCGGACGATTCGCCATGCCCGGGAGCCGCGCCGCCGCGCCCACCGGGGCCGCGCCGAACAGGGCGGCCGAGCCTTCCGCGCCCGGCGCGCGCTACGTGGGCATCGTGGCCCATCGCTGCTGCGGCACGCTGGCGCCGGAGAACACGCTGGCCGCCATCCGCAAGGCGAAGAGCGTGGGGGTGGACATGTGCGAGGTGGACGTGCAACTCTCGAAAGACGGCGTTCCTTTCGTCTTTCACGATCCCATTCTCAATCGCACCACGCCCGCCCGCGGGTTCGTGAACGGCAAGACCTGGGAGGAACTGAAGACCATCGACAACGGCTCCTGGTTCAACCGCCGCTACCCCGATCTCGCGGACGCGGCCTACGCCGACGAACGGATCGCGTCGCTCGACGAGGTCGTCGCGCTGCTCAAGAAACTCGACCTGGCGCTCTACCTGGACTACAAGCGCACCGCCCCGGCCCCCGTCATCGCCATTCTGAAGAAACACGGCTTCGTCGACCGCACCGTCATCAACGCCTCCCTCGCCGTCTGCCGCGGCTTCAAGGAGGCAGACCCGGCCATTCACGTCCAGCCGCCGCTCAGCGAGTATTACAAGAATCGGGAGTCCGGCTTCCTGCCCGACACCGTCGACTCCGGCTGGGAAACCTACACCCCCGAGATCGTCGCCCATCTCTCGCAAAAGGGAATCGCCATGGTTCCGAACGTGCTCGGCGAGGAGCAGGTGGAGATGGTGCTCGCCGCCGCCGCGGCCGGGGCCATCGCGGTGCAGACCGACCGGCCCGACCTGATGGCGCCCGCGCTGGAAAAGGCCGGCCTCCGCGCCGGGCGCTTCCTGTTTCCCTGGGAGCGCCTCGCCGCGCCCGCGCCGCCAACACGTGGGCGCCAATCGCCGACGCCGCCCGCGCGCCAGCCCGGCGCGAGCCCGACCGGCGATGAAGAGTTCCACCTGCCGGCCGCGCCGTCCGACGCGACGCCCGTGGCCGCATAGAAGCCGCGGGGAGGGTCCCATCCCGTGGAAGCGACCATGACGGCGACCATCCCGGCCGTACACACTGAGGAAGTAAGCATTCCTTCGGGGCCGGAGACCCTCCGCGGCACGCTGGTGACGCCGGCCGGCGGCGGGCCGCACCCTTGCGCCGTGCTGGTGCACGGGCTGTTCTCAAAACGCGGCTCGTTCTGCGAACTGCCGGAGCGATTGGCGCAGGCGGGGTATGCCGTGCTCTCGTTCGACTGGCGCGGCATGGGCGACTCCACCGGCGCCCGCGGCCATGTGAAAAAAGAGTGGCTGATCGCCGACACCAGCGCGGCGGTGGAGTACCTGCGGGCGCGGCCCGGCGTCAATCCCCGCGTGGTCGGCTTGGTTGGCCACTCCATGGGCGGCATGGCCATTCTCGCCACGCTCGCTAACGCCGCCGTGAAGGGCATGGAGGGCGGCCACGCGCGGCTGGACACCCGGGTGGAAGGTTTCACGCCGGGCGACTCCTACCACCTGCGCCAGTTCGCCGTGCCGGAAGAGGGGTACCGCTTCGCGCTGGTGGTGGCGGCCTCGCCGGTGGCGCTGAAGGAAGAGGTGTCGCTCCCCATGCGGTTGTTGTACGCGCTGGGGTACTACCTGCTCGGCGCGCCGACAAGGCTGCTGACGGGCGCGAGCATGATGGTTCCCGCGCATCTGCCCTATACCAGCCTGTTCGCCTCGGTGGACCGGGCGGAGTGGGGCCGGAAGAACGAGATGGTCCGCGCCGTGGGGCCGATAGACAACTACCGCGACCTGCTGTCGATCGAGGTGTACACCGACGTGATGCGCCTGCACGTTCCCGCTCTGTTCCTGGCCGGCGAACGCGATCAACTGGTGCCGCCGGCGCACAGCCACCGCGCGTTCACCCGCTTTCGCGACCGCAAGGAGTGGCTGACGGTGCCGCACACCGGCCATTTCGTGTTCGCCGACCGGACGCGCGACGCGGTGTACGGTCACGTCGTCGACTGGTTCAACAAGTGGTTGAAGGACTACGTGGACGAGAAGAAGACGCCGTGGCGCTACACGGAGAAGCCCCGGGCCGGATAGCGTTCCGCCCACAACCTCCGCAACGCCGGCGACATGACTTCGCCGATCCGTTATTATCGTTTTGTAGACAAGGCCCACGGCGGGGCGACCCCCGTGATCCGGCAAATGGCGTCGATGATCGCCAGTTGGCAGACGGGGCAGTAGCGTTCGTCGGGCGGATTCAGGTGGTTGTTCATGAAACAGCGGCGGCTGGGAACCAGGTATTGGCCGTCGTCGCGCTCCCCGATCATCTCAACCCGGGGAACGCGGTCCGCGGGAACATGCCCCTGGTCGATCAACCCTTGCCACTTCAACCGCGGCGCGGCGCGCAGTTCCAGGTTGGGCGCCGGCGCCTTGGAGGCCGCCGTGGAATCGTACTCGTCGCCCAAGCCGGCGAAGGCGTGGCCGATCTCGTGCATCAGCGAGTCCTTCGTCACGTTGGCCTCGTTGCCGGCCGAGAAGCCGGCGCAGCCGCACGCCGCGCGGTCCACGCGGTTGAAATAAAGGTAGAACCCCACCTGTCCGGAAACGATGGGCTTGCCCCCCGGAATCCGCAGACCGTACGAGTCGTAGGCCGTGGGCGAGGGCAGGTCGCGCTCCAGTTCAACCTCCAGTTCGTTCACCAGCCGGAAGTAGAAGGCCCCGCGGTAACGGTCCAGCGGGGAGTGGCGAAAGACCTCGTTGGCCACGTTCTGCAACGAGAGATCCGCCCCGCCCAGGTCCACGTGGACGCCGATCGGCCGCACCATCTCGGCCGACAGGTCCAGCGGCGGAGCGCCGTCAAGGAAGAACTTGTCGTCGTACCGGGTGAGGTAGCGCACGGTTTCGTCGGCTGGACCCGCCGCCGCGCCGCCCACGGTCACGCGCTCCGTGGCGACCACGCCTCGCACGTAGTCGCGCAGCCCGGCGTCGGCGGAAACGATGTCGCGGACGCGCCGCTCCTGCTCCGCGTCGCCGATGCGCAAAACGGCCACCAGCGCCTCGCCCCTCGTGGGAACGTCGCGCTCCCGCGCCGCGATGGCGTACAGCCCGGACAGGTCGGCCGCCACCCCCACCTGCCCCGCCGCCGCCAGCAGGCGGG
>JACQVU010000075.1 GCA_016209585.1 Planctomycetota bacterium | reverse complement strand
GACACCTTGTCGAGGTCGTCGGTCAGGGCGGCCACCTGCCGCACGTAGCCGGTCTCGACTTTGAGACCATCGTTGCCATACTCGTACAGCGCCACCTTCAACTCCGGCCGCGCTCCCTCCCGCGTGGCCCGCGCGAACTCGTTCACGATCCGCCACAGGTGCGTCTTCGCCTGCGCGATCAGGCCGTCCATGCTGTTGCTGGTGTCCAGCAGCAGCGCCACCTGGATGAGCGGCGCGCGTTTGACCGGCGTGGGCGCCTTGGTCGTCTTGTCGGGCGCCGCGGCCGGCGCATCGGCGGGCGTGGCCGGGGCAGGGGCCGCGGCGGCGGGCGCGGCCTGTTCTTCCTCGGCCGATACGGCCGGGAGGGCCAGGGCGAGGGCCGCGGCCACCGCGAGCGCGGCGCGGAGATGGTTGCGGGTGATGGTCATGGGTCTTCTCCATTCTCAGTTTTCGGTGGGGAATTGCCTGGTGTCGGTTGTGGGGAGCGTCACTTCGGCATCTTCACGAGGACCGTCTGGCCGTCGACCACCAGCAGCACGTCGCCGGCGAAGGCGATGCAGCCCTGGCGACCCTCGTTGGCCAGCCGCTCGGCCAGGCGGTGGAACTCGTCGGAGCCGAACTCCACGACCCGCGCGGGCTGTTCCGCCTCGTTCTTCTCCACCGCGCGGCTGTCGATCCACCGGCCGCCGCGGTTGAAGAAGGCGCGATCCGCCACCTGTTGGACGCCGGAGACGGAGACCCGTTCCATCTTTTCGTTCCAGTAGCCGTTTTTGCCGTTGAGGAAGACCTGCGCCTTCTGCGAGACGTTGTTGGCCTCCTGGTTGACGGAGCCGAGGCCGCTGCGGGTCTCCACGGCGCGTTTCTGCACGTTGTCCAGGGCTTGTGCCATCACGGCGTCGCGGCGGGTGAGGTCGGTGCCCTCCCGCGCCAGGAAGGCGGTGTATTCGCTGAGGATGCCGAACTCCGTCGACAGGCGGACGATCTCCGCGGTGAGTTCCCGCACCCGCGGGTCGGGCGACGGGGCGGGGGGCATGGCGCCGGGGTTGATGACGGGACGCCCCCGCGGCGCCTGCGCGCGCCCGGCGAAGGCTGCGGCGGCGGGAGGCACGTCGGCGCCCAGCGCGCGGACGGCGTCGATCAGGTCCGCGATCTTGCGGCTGGCCCACAAGCGCGCGACGAAGCCGTTCCTGGTGGTCGCCTTGTCGAGCGGGAAGCGGAACTTGAAGGTCCGTGGCCCCTCGGCTCCCGTCCCGGCCAGCGAGAAAGCCAGGGGCGCGTCGCCGACGTAGGTTCCCAGCACCACCAGTTGGTCGCCGTCAAACAGGTCGGGCAGGCGGGCGGGCAGCACCTCGCGCACGCGGGCCGGCGCCGGGCCGCCCTGGTCGTCGACGGCCGCGAGCGCCGGCTCGGCCAGCACCGGGCCGGAGAGGCGGCGGAAGAGGGCGCCCACCTTCACCTCCACGTTCTCCTTCGGCAGGACGTATGAGGAAGTGGCCCTGGTGTCGCTGGCGATGCGCTCCAGGAGGGGGGTGTTCACGTCTACTCCCACGCCGAAGGTGAAGACCCGGCGGCGATGGGGGTTGGCCTTGGCCGCCAGGTCGCGGATCACCGCCTCCGAGGTGGGGCCCATGGTGGGCAGTCCGTCGGTAAGGAAGATCACCAGCGGCAGCGCGCCCGGCGTGGGCTTCTGGCGCAGCGCCTCCAGCAGCGCGTCGTGAATGTTGGTGCCGCCGCGCGGGGTGAGCGAAGCCAGGTAGTCGAACGCCCGACGCTCGTTCTCCTTGGTCTTCGGCAGCGGCGCGGCGCTGAAGAGGTCCACGGCCTCGTTGTAGACGATGACGTTGAAGGTCTCCGCCTCATCCAGGCCGCCGATCACCTGCCGCGCGGCCTCCTTCACCTGGTCCATCTTCTCGCCGGCCATGCTGCCGGAGCGGTCCAGCACCAGCGTCACCTCCCGGCGCATCGCGGGGGCGGATTTGGCCTCCTTCGCGCGGGGCGGGAGGCCGGCCAGCAGCAGGAAGTAGCCGCCGCCGACGCGGGGGTCGGGATAGGCGAAGAGCGTGGCGAAGGCCTCGCCCTGGTCGCGCACATAGGAGAGGCGGAACGGCCCCGGCTCGCCGGCGGCGGCGTCCGCCAGTTTCACCGTGACCGCGCCGGGCGCTCCGCGGGTGATGGTGATCTCATGGCTGGGGGAGTAGACCGCGCCGATGGGCTTGGCGGCATTGACGCGCACGGCGATGCGCCAGGGCACGGCGTAGGCCAGCGATTCGCTGCGCGGCAGCAGGTAATCCACCCGCCCGCCGTCGGCCGGCAGGAGGTTTTCATAGGTGAGGCGCACTTTCTGGGTGGCGCGGGCTTCCACGGGGAAGACCGAGGAGCGCACCAGGTTGTAGCCGTAGAACTCCAGCAGCGCCGGATCGCGCACCTTGGCCACGATGTCGTCGTAGATGCGCCGCGCCTCCTCCCTCGGCAGCAGGGCGGCCGACGGTTCCGCGCCAGCGCCCTGGAAGTCGAAGCCGCGCACCACGGCGCCGTCGGGGACGGGCACGATCAATTCCGACTCCAGGCGCGCGCCCGTCGGGTTCAGCACTTCGATCTCCATCGTGGTGGTGGCGGCCTGTTCGATGATGACCACGCCCGCCGTGACCCGCTGGATGGAAACCGCGCCGCGCGCCGCGACGTCGAACGCCCGCGCCTGCGGCAGGATCACGTTCGAGGCCCAGGGCCGCGCGGCGTGCGCCGCCTGTTCCGGCCGAGGCGGGCGCGCCGCCGACATGCCGGGGGGCGGCGCGCCGGGCACGCCCGATTGCGCGTGCGCCGGTCGAAAGGCGCCGGCCGCGACGACCAAAACCGCCGCCGCCAGCAATGCCCGGCGGCGAAGGGCGAAGGGGTGGAGAGTTGGAAGATTCACGGCCTGCTCCTGTTCTTCGGGGCGAGAGATTCATCGCTCCACCCGAATATACGGCCCCGCCGCGCGGCGTGGCGTAACGGGTTTGTAACGGCGGCGACGGGCCGGGCGGGCTTCTTCCTCCGCGTTCTCCGCGCCTCGGCGGTGAATCTCGCGCCGCGATGTCACCCGAAGCGCGGCGAGCAGCATGTCTTATACTTTTTGCCGCTGCCGCAGGGGCAGGCGTCGTTGGGGCCGGGAACCTTCTGCGCGCGCACCGGCCGCGAGGGGCCGCGGTGGGAGCCGGCCGCCGCCTGATTGTAACGGCGGCGGGTGTCGCTCTCGCCGGGCGGGGCCGATCCGGGCGATCCGGCGGGCGCGGCGCGCGCGCCGGCGAAGACCCCCGGCGCGGGAACGCCCGCCAGGGCCAGGCCGGCGGCGCCCACGTCCATGGCGGGCGCGCGGGCGCTCGCCTGTTCGGCGGTCGAGGCAGCCTCGGCCTCAGCCTGGTCGTTGGCCTTGAGTCGATCGTCGATGAAGGGGATCACGCGGTTGGCGATCTCCTCGTCGATGCGTTCGAGCATCTGCTCGAACATGGCGAAGCCCTCGATCTTGTAGACGATCTTGGGGTCTTTGCCGCCCCAGCCCTCCATGCCGATGTGAGAGCGGAGGGTGTCCATTTCGTACAGGTGGTCTTTCCACTTGGCGTCGATACTCTCCAGGAGGAAGTAGCGCGCCATCTCGTTCATGCGCGCTTCGCCGATGCGCTCCTGCACGCGCTCGTACGCCGCGTCGGAGCCGGTGGTCAGCGCTTCCTCGATGTCGTCGGGGGTCAGCCCCTTCCACTCGGCGATGGGGCAGGGGATGCGGAAGCGGGTCTCGAACCAGCGGGCGAGTTCGGCGGTTTTCCACTCTTCCTCGCGCCGCTCGGGGGCGTGGCGTTGGACGGCGCCCGTGACGGCGCGGTGGAACCGCTCCAGGGTGGTCTCGCGAATTTCGCGCCCTTCCAGCACCCGCTGGCGGAGGCCGTAGACGGCCTTGCGCTGCACGTCCATCACGCCGTCGTATTCCAGGAGGTTCTTGCGCACCTCGAAGTGGTGCTGCTCGACGCGCTGCTGGGCCTTGCCGATCATCCGGCTCACCAGGCCGGACTGGATGGCCTCGCCCTCGATGAAGCCGTGCTTCTGCATCCAGGTGGTGACCGCCTGGTTGGCGAAGCGGCGCATGAGGTCGTCCTGGAGGGAGAGGTAGAACTGGGTCTCCCCCGGATCCCCCTGCCGGCCGCAGCGGCCGATGAGTTGGTTGTCGATGCGGCGAGCCTCGTGGCGCTCGGTGCCGAGGACGAAGAGCCCGCCAAGGGCCTTGACCTCGTCGTATTTGCCGCGGGTTTCGGCTTCGATACGGGCGCGAACCTCCGCGGCGTCGAACGCCTCGATCTCACCCGCGGCCTTTTTCGCCTCCAGTTGGGCGATCTCGTCGAGGATGATGGCCTCCACGTGGCCGCCGAGAATGATGTCGGTTCCGCGCCCGGCCATGTTGGTGGCGATGGTGACGGCCCCCTTGCGGCCGGCGTCGGCCACGACCCGCGCCTCCCGTTCGTGCTGCTTGGCGTTGAGCACGTTGTGCGGGACGCCCCGCTTGGTGAGCATGCCCGACACCTTCTCCGATTTCTCGATGGAGGTGGTGCCCACCAGCACGGGCCGGCCGGCCTGGTGCAGTTCGGCGATCTTGTCGATGATGGCGTCGTACTTGTCTTTCTCGGCGCCGAAGATCAGGTCCACGTTGTCGGCGCGGCACGAGGGCCGGTTGGTGGGCACGCTCAACACGTCAACCTTGTACACCTTGTCGAACTCCGCCGCCTCCGTCATGGCGGTGCCCGTCATTCCCGCGAGTTTCTTGTAGAGCCGGAAGAAGTTCTGGAAGGTGATGGTGGCGTAGGTCTGGGTCTCTTCCTTGATGCGGATGCCCTCCTTGGCCTCGACGGCCTGGTGCAGCCCGTCGGACCAGCGCCGGCCGTGCATCTTGCGGCCGGTGAACTCGTCGATGATGATCACCTCGTCGCCTTCGACGATGTAGTCCACCTCTTTCCGGAACAGGTGTTGCGCGCGCAGCGCCTGGGCGATGAGGTGGGGCCACTCCACGTTGCGGCCCACGTAGATGTCGCGCAGGCCCAGTTCCTGCTGCACCCGCAGGATGCCCTCTTCCGTGAGCAGGGCGTGGGAATCTTTCTCGGAGAGTTCGAAGTGCTTCTTGAACGGCCAGTCGGCCACGTGTTCCTGGCGGAAGACGGCGTGGATCAGTTCCAGGGCGTAGACGCCGTCGCGCTCGGCGCACTTGCCGACCAGTTCGACGCCGTTCTTGAGCGTCACCTTCTTGGTGGTCTCGGCCTCCGAGACGGCGGCCACCAGGCCTTTCGGCACCTCCACGGCGTTCGCGCCGAACCGCTCCACGGCGTAGTACTCGCGCTTGTCAAGCACCGTGCCGTTGATGCTCACCCCCCCGTCGAGCACCACGGTGTCGAAGGGCGCCAGGTGGCGCGCGGCCTTGTCGGCCTGGGCGTACTTTTCCGAACTCTCCCCGGCCGGCCCGGCGATGATCAGCGGCGTGCGGGCCTCGTCCACCAGCACGCTGTCGACCTCGTCCACGATGGCGTAGTTCAGCGTCTGTTGCACCTGCTCTTCCACGCTGTCTTTCATGTTGTCGCGCAGGTAATCGAACCCGAACTCGTTGTTCGTGCCGTAGGTGAGGTTCGCCAGATAATGCGGCTTGCGCTCCCGGGACGACATCTCGGTCTGGATGCACCCCACCGTCAGCCCCAGCGCCTCGTACACCTTGCCCATCCAGCCGCGGTCGCGCCGCGCCAGGTAATCGTTCACCGTGACGATGTGCACCCCCTGGTGTCGCCCGGTGGCCGCGTTCACCTCTGGCAGGGCGTTCAGATAAGCCGGCAGCGTGGCCACCAGCGTTTTGCCCTCGCCGGTGCGCATCTCCGAAATCCGCCCGCCGTGCAGCACCACCCCGCCGGCCAACTGCACGTCGTAGTGCCGCATGCCCAGCACGCGTTTGGCGGCCTCCCGCACCGTGGCGAAAGCCTCCGGCAACAAGTCGTCCAGGGTCTCGCCGTCGGCCAGCCGCTTGCGGAACTCGACCGTCTTCTCGCGGAGCGCGGCGTCGCTCAGCCCCTCCCACGAAGGCTCCAGCGCGTTGATCTTGCGGACCTGGTTCTCGCGGATGCGGCGGATGGTGCGGTCGTTGTACGAGCCGCCCACCATCTTCACCAGCCCGCCGCTGAGCCATTCAAGAAACGCCATACGCGGCATTGTCCGGCAAAACCGCCGGCGCGCCAAGAGGATCGCGCAAAGGCGCGACGACGCGGAGAAGTTCTTGTCTGGCTTCCCGGTTGGCTGATCAAGAGACCGGCGCCGGAAGGAACTCCACGGGGGAGCGCCGGGCCGTCACTCTCCCACCGGCTCCCGCACCAGGATGAAGTAGTTCGGCAGCGGCGTCGTTCCGGCGCGCGTGGCCGCGCCGATGAAAACATCGCGCGAGACGCGCCGCAGGTAGTCGACGAGATTGTGATAGACCAGCCGCGAGAAGAGGCGCGCGTTGTCGCGCACGCGTGGCCACCCTTCGCACCCGTTGGGGGGCACGTCGCGGTAGTCGATGGCCACGGCCGCCAGCGACCCCTCCGGCGCGGCCCGCACCCGAAAGTAGCCAGGCCCGGCCAGCGCCGCCACCAGCGCGCTCTCCACGTGGTTGTACCCCCACAGTTCATCCGGCGCGCGGCCCTCATCGTCGGCCGGCGGGCGGCACATGCGTTTCTCGAACCGCGTGAAGAACGCCAGCGAGTTCTTGCCGATGAACCGCACCGGGCGCAGCGCCGCATGACCGCGCGGGATCAAATCGTCGAGCGCCAGCGGCGGGGCCGCCGCGGCGCGATCCCACAGCGCCTTCTGCCGCTTCACGCCGCCCAGGACGCGGGTGGCCTCGACCCGCTCCGGGTGGATCATCCCGTCCAGCAGCGCGGCGATCTCCGCCAGGTTGGAGGCTGGCGATTCCACCAGGGGAAGAAATTGTTCGGCGGGAGTGGGCATGGGCGGAGGGGATAGGGGCGAGAGACGCGGGGCGCGGGGCGAGGG
>JACQVU010000071.1 GCA_016209585.1 Planctomycetota bacterium | reverse complement strand
CCTCCGGCCCGTGCCCCGCTGCCTCCTCCACCACCTTCGTCCCTTCCGAGTGCCCCACTTCCATGTCCATGTCCATAGTTCTTCTCCCTGGTTGGCTCGCTTTTCTCGTTCACCATGCTGCGCCACTCAAGGAGACCCACTCAACTCGCCCCTGAAATGTGCGAAAGAAAGCGTACGTTATCCACCGACGACGGCACGCGCACGTTCCAGTACTCCTATCGCAACGAACTGAAGACCGCGACACGGAAGGCTGACGGGCGGCTGTTGTCGCAGTACTGGTACTACCCCGACTCCCGCCTCTACAAGCGGTCATATACCACCTTACTTCTTGAGCGCGAGACCTTCGACGACCTTCCGCTGGACCATTTCGGCGACGCCACCTGGTTCAAGGACGAGAACTCGACCTGGACGTTTGACGCGGGGAAGGCGTGGTCCGCCGATAGCAACGGCGCGCCGCAGTTGACGCGGCACATCGGGGCGGAGCGGACGGGGATCGTGGTGGCGGGGCTGGTGCAGTCGGTCAGCGGCGCGTCCGACGAGATCGGGGGCGTCGGGGTGTCGCTCGACCTGAGCGGCGGCGCGGTGGATCCGGACCTGACCTACGTCGTGGTGCACCGGTACGTGGCGCCGAACAACACGTTCAGGGTTTACAGGATTCAGAACAACGCGCGTGAGTACGTGGGATACAACTACGGCGCCTCCTCGTGGCTCGACGTGAGCCAGCCGTACAACTTGCTCGTGCGCGCCGTGTTGACCGACGCCGACGCCACCATTCACGCGGCGCCGCCGGCCGATCCCGTGTTCAGCCCCCGTACCGCCCCGGTTCCTTGCGGAAGCGCTTCACGCAATCGTCGGAGCAGAAGTAGATCGTGCGGCTGGTGTGTTCGATGGCGCACTCCTGCGCGGCGGCGTCGCCGGTCACGGGGCAGGCGACGTCCAGCAGCGTGCGGTCGCGGTAGGAAGCGCGCGCGCCGGTGACGCGCGGTTCCACCCCAGTCGCCTGCGCCCGCAGCCCCCGCGGAGCCTCCCCGCCGCCGGACGCGGCGTCGCCGGCGGGCGACCGGCATCCGGAGATGGCGAACACCACCAGCCCGCCGGCGAGGGCCGCGCCGACGGCGAACGACGAGAGTGAATCGAAAGCGCGCATGGTCGTGACCCAAGGAAAAAGGGGATCAGACCCCCGCCGGCTGCCGCGTCGCGCGCGCCGGCGCCGGGGGTTCTGGGATCGAAATGGTGGGGAGCGTGGCGCGCAGGGCCGCGTCGTTCGCCTGGACCTCGGCCACCTCCAGGCAGCGGCGGCAGACCGCCTTGCCCGCGGACCGCGAAGGCGCCAGGTCGTCCAGCGCCCGGCGCACGTCGGCGGACAGCGTCTTTGGGTCCGGCCCCCAGTCGAACGTGTGGAACGAGCAGACTGGGCAGATTCCCCCGACGCCGGAAGCGCCGGAGCGGAGCGGCCGGCGGCCAGCCATCTCCGCCAGCAGCCGGTGGGGCGCGGGAGAGGGGCTGGTGAGCGCCTCACGCTCGCGGGGGGCGAGCGGCCCGTTGCGCTCCTCAAAGGCCGCCAAGGCGGCAGCGGCTCCGCCCGAAGGCACGCGGCCCCGGCGTTCAAGCCGCGCCTCGATGGAGATCGTCCACAGCGCGCGGTAGCGTTCGCGGAAGAGGTTCCGCGCCGCCGGCGATTCGCCAACTTCTCCCGGCGGTCCGTCGCCGTCGTACCCGAAGCGCGGGTCCAGCATGTCGGCCACGTGGGCGAGTTCGCGCTCCAGGAAGGTCGCCAGCGCCTCCGGCTCGGCGAGGCGGCTCACCAGCAGGAAGATCGCCGCGCGGCGCTCGTCCGGTGGGCGCGTGCCGGCGCCGTCATCGGGCTGGGGCGTGGCGGCACGCACGAAGAGATCGGCGCACTCCTCGCCGGCGGACGCGGCGGGCCGCACCTGGATTTCGGCGAGGGCTTCGAGGCGCGGCTCCTCGTCAACCGCCTGTCGGAAGGGGCGGTCAAGCGCCAGGTCGGCGAAAAGCGCGGCGGAGGTCTCGGCGAAGCGCGCGTCGCGCTCCGGCCCCGGAGGCGCCTCGTAGGCCCGGCGGTAGGCGGCGCGGGAATCGGGGAAGCCAGCCGCCGACCGGCCCGACGCGGCGTGGCCCCGCAGGACGAGAAAGACGGCTTCCTCGACGAAGCGCGGGTCGAATCGCAGGGGGACTCGCGGAGCACCGGGGGGAAGGGCGGCCAGTGACATCACGCGCCCGCGTGGAGGTTAGCCACCAGCGGCACGGGAACGGTGGCGGCCGGGTCGAGGCCGCCAAAGCCGTCGGCGTCGGCATGGACGTCGGCGTCGATCGGGCCGCAGGCATCGGGCGTTTCCGGTTCCGGCTCGCAGTTCACGAGGAGGGTCGGCAGGCCGACCACCGCGCCCAGCGCGTCACCGTCGGCGCGGACGATGGCCGCCAGCAACTCCGCGACCCGCGCGAACAGGCTCTCCGGCGCGGCGGCGGCGAGGCGCGCGGCGAACGACGGCGCCCAGCGACCGAGGTGTTCCGTGATGAAGAGTTTCTGCGCGCCGAGGCAGATGGCGGCTTGCTCGCCCTGTTCGTGGGCCAGCGCCCACGCCTCCTTGAAGGCCGCGACGTACATGAACTCGCATTCGAACGCCAGGTGGTCGGGCCGTTCAGCCATGCGCGGCGCGGGAGCCAGCCCGAAGGCGCGGTAGGTTCCCGCGAGGTCGGCCAGCACCTGGGGACGCTGGAAGAGCGTGAGGCTGCCGTACTCCGTTTCGTAGAGCGGCGCCTCCCCGCCGGCCACGTGGCCGAAGAGCGCGGGCTGGAGCGCCGCCGCGCGGGCCGGGAGCGGGTCATCGCCGATCGCCGCCAGCGCCGAGGCGAGCGCCGCGCCGACGCCGTGCGCCGGGAAGAGCGTCGCGGCCGCCTCGCGCGCGTTCGTTCGCGCCTCTCGCGCCGCCGCGATCATCCGCGCCGGCCACGCCGCGTCGGGCGGCTGGAAGGTCTGCCCGATCAGGCGGTAGATCAGCCCGCGCGCGAAGGCCCGCGCGATGGCCTCGTCACTGGTTCCGGCGTTGGTATCTGGTGGTGCGCGCATCGGCCCTCCACGGCGGCGCCGCGGGATCAGATGGAGTTAGCGTGCTTGTCGGGGCGGACGTAAACCGGCTCTTCCACGGTGGTGCGGAAGAGTTCACGCCCGTTCTGGCCGAGGGCGACGACGGTGTCGTTGTACACGGCGTAGGACTTGCCGTTCACCACGGCCTCGCGGCTCTTCTCCCCCGGCTCCACGCGGTACTGGAAGATGATGCGGTGGTCGCGGCGGAAGAGTTGCAGCACGGCGAGCAACTCGCGGTCCGGGGCGGCGTACCGTTCGAGGGCCTGGTCGACGCCGGGGCCGAACATCTGCCGCAGGAAGGGGCGCGGCGCCCACCGGGGCGGAATGTAGTACCCGTTGGGCGAGGTGCCGAACTGGGGGTAGAGCGGCAGCGCCACCTTGGCGACGTGAACGAGATAGTAGAGGGGGTTGGCGCGGTCTTCGACCCACTCCCCGCCCGCGCCGACCTCGACCAGCCCCTGCATGCGAATCTGCCCGATGCAGGCCGCCATGCAGCGGGTTTCCATCGGCAGGCCGCCGGAGTCGGGGTCTTTGCCCTCGACGCGGGGGTAGCAGGCGACGCACTTCTCAGACACCCGCGTGGTCGGCCGGTACATCGGCTTCTTGTACGGGCAGGCCTCGACGCACTTGCGGTAGCCGCGACAGCGCTCCTGGTCGATCAGGACAATGCCGTCCTCCGGGCGTTTGTAGATTGCGT
>JACQVU010000064.1 GCA_016209585.1 Planctomycetota bacterium | reverse complement strand
GCCTCGATGAGTTGGGGCAGGCCGGCGAGGAGTTCGGCGACGGCGGCGGTATGAGCGGGGACGCGGGCGATCTCCTCGAACCGGGCGAGGGCGACGTCCGCGCGGCGCTCTTTGTCGGCGGCCAGGGCCTCGTCGAAGAGGCGGTGGATGCGGCTGTCGCCGGCGAGTTGTTCCAGTTCGGCGGCGCGCGGGGTCACGGCCGGGTCTTTTCCCGCGAGTTCCGCCGCCAGGCGGGCGGCGCGGTTGAACTCCTGTTCGGCCTTTTTCCAGCGGCCGGCGACTTCATGGCCGCGGGCCTCGCCCAGGGCCTCGTCGAACCGCGTGCGCAGGAGCCGCGGCGCGACGCGGGTCAGCCCGGCGTCGGGACGTTCGTCGCCGGACCCCAGCGCCTGCGCCGCGCGGAACCGCTCGGCCGCGCCGGAGAGGTCGCCGGCCTTCTCCCGTTCGGCGGCCTCCGCCAGAAGCAGTTCCAGCCGGCAGCGTTCGACGCGCGCCTCGACGTATTCGTCGCGCTCGGCGCGCAGCGACTCCTCGTACTTTTTGCGGGCGGTCTGCCAGTCGGTGGCGTCGAACGCGGCGCGGGCTTCGGCGTCCAGGCGCTCCTTTTTCTCCCGCGCCTCGGCCGCGGCGCGCAGCGCCTCCACCTCACGGCGCAGGGCCGCCTTGGCCTTCTTCCCCTCCACCGCCTCCAGCGCGCTCACGGCGCCGGCGACTTTCTCGCGCGCTTGGGTCGCGTCGCCACCGTCCAGCAGGCGGCGCCCGGCGGCCACCAGACCGCGAATGCGCTCGTCTGCGGCGATGGCCGCCGTACCCCCGGCCAAGGCGCCGGCGGGGCCTTCTTTCCCGGCCGGCGCCGCGCGGCCGCCGGCGTCGCCGTACTTGGCGCTCACCCAGCGCTTCACCGTCAACTGTTCCACGAACCCCCAGCCCATGCTGGTGATGAAATAGAGCATGAACCCTGAAGGCGAACTGTAAAAGATGAAGCCGAACACCACGAACATGCACCCCATCATCCGCTGCTGCTGCTGCATCTCCGGCGTCGGCGCCTTGGGCTGCATCTTGGCCTGCAGCAGCATCAGCGCGACGTAGACCAGCGGCAGCACGTTCACGTACGTGCCCTCCGGGGAGGCCAGGAAGGGCAGCGAGACGCCCCGCACGAGATAGACGGCGTCGGTGGCCGAGAGGTCGGTGATCCACAACCCGAAATGGGCGTGGCGCATGTCGAACGACAGGTTGAACAGCCGGAACAGCCCGATGAACACCGGCATCTGCAGGAGAATGGTCCAGCACCCCTTGGGGAGCAGCGACACCCGCTCCTCCCGCATCAACCGCATGAACTCCTGCTGCTGGCGCGGCTTGTCGTTCTTGTACTTCTCCTTGATCTTCTCCATGCGCGGCTGGACCACCTTCATCTTCTGCTGGTGTTCCAGGAAGGACTTCTGCTGGTAGATGGAAAGGGGCAGCAGCAGCACGCGCACGAGCACCGTCATGGCCACCACCGCCCAACCGTAGTTGCCGAAGACGGCGAAGAAGCGGTCGAGGAACCAGCCAAAGAAGGCGGCGAGCGGACGGGTGACGCTGTCGAGGGTGTAGGTGATCTTGTCTTCGAAGCCGTAGGCGGCGACCACCTCGCGGCTCTTGGGGCCGATGAAGAGGCGGAACTCCACGCGGCTCGTGGCCGGGGCGGCGAGCGAACCGGCGTCGATGGTCGGCTCCACCTCGTACCCCAGGGCCGCGAACAACTCTTCGGTCAACCCCGGCACGTGGCTCACGGGCGCGCGGTAGGGCTTCAGCAGCACGCCCTGGGTCTTCGTCGTCTCGTCCTCCGGCGTGAACGTGGCCGCGAAGAAGGGCGCGAAGATGGCGGCCCAGCGGGCATTGGCGTCCTGCGTCTGCCCCCGGAAGGCCTTCAGATCGTCGCGGTCTTTGAACTTCGACTCCAACGTCGTGAACGGCACCTGCTCCAGCCCGGCCGGAGTTTGATAGAGGCAGGTGGGCGGGTTGGTGGCGCCCGGCGAGCGCCCCGGATCCCGCAGCCGCGCGGCGTCGCGCGGCTCGTCGCGCAACCCGGCCGGACCGTACACCTGCCACGCGCCGGTGAACTTCGGCCCGGTGTTCACGAACTCCAGCCGCAGCCAGCAGTGGAAGTCGGCCGGCGGTCCAGCCTTCGTGAAGGAGTCATCATCGACGAACACGTAGGTCTTGCGAATCTCCAGCGTCTCCGACCAGCGGTAGCGAAAGACGACCTCCCTGGTGTCCGCGGACCGTTCGCCGGCGGCTCCGGCCGCGTCGGCGGACCAGCGCACCAGCCGCGTGCCCGCGCGGACGGGCGAGCCGTCGTGCAGCACCAGTTCCCACAACGTCTCGGCGAGCGGCGAAGCGTTTTGCGCCTCCCGCCGCGGGCCGTCGGGACCGACGGTGTCGACCGCCGCCAAGTGCACCACGCCGCTGCCGAAGTAGTCGGGCCGCCAAGGGTCGGTGGAAGAGAACGCCGCTTCTCGCGCCACGCTCGCGTGGCGCACGACCACCAGTTCGGCCGCGCGGCGCTCCTCTTCGTTCCGAAAACCGTCCGCCTGCGCGGCGCGCCGGGTGTCGCCGGCGTGGGCGAAGTAGTCACACAGCACGATCTCCGACAGCACCGCCCCGCGCGGGTTGAACGTCACCCGGTAGCGTCTGGTTTCCAGCGAGATCGGCCCCTGCCGCTCCGCCTCCGCCGCGAGACGCGCCTGTGCCTCCGGCGCGGACGTTGCCGCCCGTGGTTCGGCTCCGTCCCCAGCCCCCGCGCCCTGCTGCCCCGTTGGCGCCCCGGAGGGCTGCCCTTCGGCCGTGGCGCCAGCCGGGAGCGTGCCGGCCACGACAACCGGCGGCTGCCCGGCGCCATCCGGTTGACGCGCGGCCGCTGGCTCTTGCTTGCCACCGGCGGGCGGCGCGGGCGCGGGCGCGGGCGGGGGGGCGAAGAAGAGGTACCACAGCCCCCACACGATGGCGGCGATGGCGAACGGCACGAGCAGACTCGGCCGCTTACCGCCCTGACCCTGGACCTGGTCGTCGAATTCCATCGCTCCGGCGAATGTTCGTGCGCGTTCTGGTGAGGGGCACGGCTCCCCCCGCCGCGGGGGGCGCTATCTTGCCCGGCGGCGCGGCCAAAGGCAAAAACCATTCGGAAAACGGACGCAGATTGTAACCGTTCACCTCCTCCAGAGACCCATCCGCGGATGACGCAGATGAACGCAGAAGTCGCCGGAGGGCGAGGGGCGCGGGGCGCGGGACGAGGGGCGCGGGACGAGGGGCGCGGGGCGAGGGGCGCGGGGCGAGGG
>JACQVU010000063.1 GCA_016209585.1 Planctomycetota bacterium | reverse complement strand
GGTCACCGAAGCGGGTGCGCAGCGCCTTGTAGAAGATGATGCGGTTGGCCCAGACGTAGGCCAGCGTGCGCGCCATGTTGACAAGCGCCGCGCGCCATTCGACCGGATCGCCGCGAAGGTAGAGGCGGCCCTGCTCGCCCAGCCACCGTTGCACCTCGGCGTCGAAGCGCCGATCCCGCTCGGCGCGGTGCTCCAGGTGCTCGGCCGTGACCTGCACGGGCCAGTCGAGCCGGCTTTCCAGCGAGCGAATGAACAACTCGTCGGGCGCGAACGCCCAGTTCGCGCGGCGCCCGGTGACGATGTCGGCCAGGTCGCGCAGCAGGTCGGGCAGGAAGCGCTCGCGGATGAACCCGACGTGCGCCGCCACCTGGGGCGGATCCGTCAGCGTCAGCCCCAGGCGCCACTCGCGCACGCGCTGTTCCACGAGCCGCTCGCTCCAACGGCTGCGATCGAAGAGCACGAAGGCGTTGACGTTCCAGGTGAAGAAGAAGCGCGCGCCGGCCTCCCGCGCCTTGGTCTGGGCGTCGCCGATCAGGTCCACGTCGTACGGCGTGGCCCCCACCGCTGATCCCGGCATCTTCACTTCGCCGGAGACGACCACCGCTCCGTCCGGCCCCAGCAGGCGCAGATCGGCGCGGGTGTGGCGCGCGTCGCCCGGGGTCAGGCCTTCCACGCGCGCCTCTGAAAAGTGATACGCCTCCGGGGCCGCCTTGAACAGTTCGTTCGCGGCGGAGGCGACCAGCGCGCAGAAGTCAACCTCGTGTATCGTCGCCCCGCGGCTCCCGTCCATGTTCCCCTCTGACGCCGACCGCTTTTCCGCGCCGCCGCTTGGCGCCGCGCTCACAAGGCGCAGAGCCACCGCGCGACCGAGTCCACCTGTCGGTCCTCGGTCAGGTTCGCCCCGTTCGCCAGTTCTTCGCGGAGAAGCATATTCCAAATTTCCCGCGCCATGTTCTCTTCAATAGCAGCGCCGACAAAGAACAGAAGCGGCGACTTCCGGCTACCGCGGAAAGCCTGCCGCACTCGCCGGAGCGCCGCGACCGCGGTCTTCCAGTGTTCGTCGGCGCCCGCGGGGTCAATGCCGCCCTTGAGTTCTCCGACGGCGATGTACGATGCCGCATGTGCCCGACACTCACGAGTAAAACCGGCACAATCACATGCGAGAAGAGCGAGGTCTACATTGTTGTTACCGAACGGCAATTTGGTGTTGAGCGCGAGCGTCCGATGCCCCTTGGCGTTTCGCCAGGAAAGCCCCCGCAGGAAGACCTCCACATCGGCGTCTTCGTCCGGCAGCGCGGCCCAGGAATTGGTCTCGGAATGAAGGAAGGAGAGCGGCCCTCCGGCAAGACGAAGACATGAGATAATCGAACGAGCGATTTTCCTCTGGGCCAGCGCGCCGCCCACGTTTCGCATGGATCCGCCAAGCGTGTCACCGCGCACCAAGAGAAATCGAAACACGAGTTCCTCAACGAATTTCTCGCCGGCCGGTTCCAGAAAGTCCCGCACGAGCCCCTGAATCGCGGCGCCTTTGCCATCCTCATCAAAGTGACCAGCGGCCTTGTCGGAGACGCCGGCTGCGGTGACGAGGGCGGATTGAATGTCAAGCATCCGCATGAGATCAGCGGGACACCGCGCACGATCCGCGGCGGCCTTGAGCGCGCGGGCTTCGGCGACCAACGGCGTCGCGCGCCGGCTCTTCTCAAGCGCCAGCGCCACGAAGCCGGCGCGAATCGCCGGATAGGTCGTTTTCAGATCGTCGCACGATGAAAGGTGGCGACGCCACGGTTTGGCCATTTCGTTACTTCTTCCGCCAAATGTAGATGCACTTGCGAAGCGATTGCCGCCCGTGCGCGCCCATTTGCTGACTGCTGTTCCCCTTGGCGCCCGGAAGCACGATGATTCTCTCGGCGGTGAACCCAAGGCGCTCGGCGAATTCGGAGAGAATGAGGTCCACCGGAACGCACGCGCCGGCGTACCGGACGTTGTCGTTGACCATGATCATTGGGGATCCGGATCGCAACACTCGGGCGCATTCGGCGATGACACACGCCATCTCCAGGAAGTAGCCGCGCACCATGCGCGGAATTCCGTTGTTGTTGAGGCGTCCGACACGCTTCTCTTCGTCCAGATATGACATGATGGCTTCAAGAAGACCGTGCTCGCGCGCGACATCGATAGCGCGACGCCACGCGGGATGCATCGACCGCACGTCCTTTTCCTTGTTCTCCACGGTGCAGGTCAACATCGCCTGTCGAAGGCTCCGGAGTTCGCGTTCGCCCACGCCGAGCGCGGCGAGTTCGAGGGCATAGGTGCGAGTATAGTCATACCGATTGCAGTACGGCGGAGAAGTCACGACGATATCAAATCGATCCGCGGGCATCGTCGGCAGGACCTCCAGACACGAGCCGCGATGAAGCCGGATTTCAGCCGGTGAGCATTTCGGAGAAAACAACCCGCGAGGGCGCGAACCACCAAGCAAATCCAGCGACATCTCGCTCAATTTGGCGCGCATCGCCGCGTCGAGATCCTGAATCGCCCCCTTGTCGAACTCGCGCGCGCCCTGTCGCCGGCCCGACCGGTAATCCCAACGCAGGTATTGGCCGTCCTTTCGCGTGAAACTCACGGATTCAAGCACGCAAAGAAGAGCGAATCGCAGAAGCCGGCGCGCGCGGTCGTCCAGGCTCTCCGTGGCCGAGAGAAAGCGACGAATTGAAAGGTCCGTCTCGGTGGGGAACGCTCCCTTGGTGATCCGAAGTTCGTTCAGGCGCGCGCCCGGAGCCATGCGCCGCCATGGCGTCGTTCGCGCCCATTCGGCCAGCAGTTCGATCTCCGACTTCTTGAGGCCGCCGCGGATCAGAGCGCGCACCTCGATAATCTCCTGCCCGATGGGGAGAATCTCGATTCCCTCGGAGCGCCTGCCAGTTGACGCCGCCGCGAACAACGCCGTGCCGCTCCCCGCGAACGGATCCAGCAGGTCGCGCGACGTCTGACCATATTGTTCGAAAACAAACTCCACCAACTCAACGGAAAACGCCTCCTTGTACTTGAACCAACGATACTGCGGCTGGCCCCGATTGGCCTGAAAACTCACCAGCGCGCGGGACATGCGATCGTCGACCGAGAGCCGATCCCCCCACCGATGCTCCGCCTCGCGCGTCATCTCCTCAACGTTATGTAATGACACGGAGTCGCTGCGATCTGGCTTCTCGCGAGCAGTCCCCTCGACTGCGAATTCCCTACTCGAATCGTAGTGCCGCCTAGCGGTCAACATGCCGCGAGCGTACCACCCTTACGGACACGGTGCAATTCGAATCTTCCTCTGCGCCAGCCCTTCCCTTCACCCTCCCTCAATCTTCGCCAGACACTCCCGCGCGGGCGGAAGCGGGTCGCGCCAGAGCCAGTCGACGTCGATCCAGAAGCCGGCCACGGCCACGCTGTCAAGCCGGCCGGACTCGCGCGCGTCCACGGCGTAGCGCCCGTCGGCGCCCAGCAGGTGGCGGTGCAAACGGCGCCCGGAGCCGTCGACCGCCCAATACTCCGCGACGCCGAGGGCGGCGTACTCGGCGGCTTTGTCGACAAGGTCAATGTCCATGGTGCTCCGGCTTCCCACCTCGATGATGAGCGACGGAACCGCCTCCGTCACCGGCACGCCGCGCGCGCGGTGCGCCTGATCCGCCGGCAACACGAAGATGTCCGGCTCGCGAATGATGTCCGGCGCCACTTGCAGCGCGGCTGGGCCGGTGAGAATCACTTCGCCGGCGTGGGCCTCGCAGAATCCGGACAGCAGCCAACTCAGGAAGAGCACGCGGCTTTGATGCTCAGCGCGAACGGGTGAGGGCATGATCACGGTTCCCCGGACGAACTCGCAGAAGCGGCTTTCGGGCGCGTCGCGCAGGTACTGCTCTTTCGTCCAGCCGAGCAGGCTGACGATGTACGGCTCTTCCACGGGAGCGCGGTGTTCGTCGAGAAGAAGGAGTCGCATAACGTCATCGTACCCCGTTTGGGGGGAAGACGAAAACGCGAACCGCGAACCGCCATTCGCGGCGCGCCCGTCAGGGCGTCCGTCACACCGGCGAAGAGCGGTGGCCGTCAGCCGTGCGGATAGTGGTGGTGCGCGTGTTCCTCGCCGTGGGCCAGGGCGGCGTCGGGCGCCACGTATTCGGGCGGGGGCTGGAGACCGCCACCGAAGAGGAAGGACTCGCACATGGCGTAGAGTTTCTTGCGGTCGTCGGGCTTCCAGAGTTGCAGATGGTACTCGTTGATGATCATGGTCTCCTGCGACTGCCACATCTTCCAGGCCTCGATCGAAACCTCGTTGAAGATGCGCCGGCCGAGATCGTTGTTCCAGGGGACCTCGCTCAGCCCCTCCATCTCGCGGCCGAACTTGACGCAGTTGACCATGCGAACCTTGGCCGCCGCCGTTTCGTCGAAATGGCCATGCCCGTGGTCGTGTTCTCCGCCGCCGCAGCAACCGCTCATTGGGTGCTCCTTTCAGCGCCTGTGCCCGCGCGTCCGCCCCTTCGCCGTGTGCGGGCGACGGCGCGGACACGCGCCTGACTCACCGCCGAACCGGCCGCGCGGCCGGCGGGCTAACGGGGTCCATTGTCGCCTACCAGGGCCACAGGCGCAAAGAAAGCGCCCGTCCCCCGTCCCCCGTTCCCCGTGTTTGGGTGTGCCCCGCGCCCCACGTTATCACGTTCCCGCCTTCCGCCCGCCGGTTCCCGGCGGCAGCTTGGTGGCGATGGGGGTTTCCCGGTGGAAGCGGCAGAGCGAGCGCAGGGCGCAGATTTCGCACTTCGGGCGCGGCGCGCGGCAGACCCGCCGGCCGTGCGTGATGAGACCGACGTGAAAAGCGTACGCCTGCCCCGGCGGGCAGATGGCGCGCATCAGACGGAAGGTGCGGTCGGGCGCGGACGATTCGGGAACCAGGCCGAGGCGGCCGCAGAGCCGATTGACGTGCGTGTCCACGGGGAAGACATCACGCCCCAGGGCGAAGGCCAGGGCGATGGCCGCCGTCTTCACGCCGATGCCCGAAACGGTGGTGAGGAAGGCGATGGCCTCGTCGTCGGTCATCGCCTTGAGGGCGTCGAAGCGGTAGGCGCCGTATCGCGCCAAGAGCATGGCCAGGAGGCGCCGGATGGTCCGGGCCTTGGCCTCGGCCAGCCCCGCGCCGCGAATGGCCGCGCGCACGTCGCGCTCCGGCGCGGCCGCCAGGGCCTCCCAGGTGGGGAAGCGGGCGACCAGGGCCGCGTACGCGGCGTCCCGGGCGCGATCCGTGGTGTTCTGCGAAATGATCGTCTCCACCAGGCAGGCCACCGGGTCGCGCGGGCCGCTCCAGCGGGGCACGCCGTACAGCCGGGCCAGCGCGGCGGCCACGCGGACGGCCTTGGCGCGCAGCCTCGGGGGCGATGATCGCCGGCTGCGGCGCGTGGCGCTCATTCGTCCGGCGCCGCGTCCCCAGCGCCGGCGCCGGGCGCGGCGAACGAGTCGATTGGTCCCGCCGCGTCCGATCCCAGCGGCTGCAAGGCGCCGCCGCCGGGGAAGAAGCCAGCCTCGGCGACGCGGCTGGTGGGCCGGCCGACGACGGAGAGCAGCGGGGAGCCGTCGGCGGCGATCCGGTGTTTCCAGGTTTCGGCCGCGAGGCGGCAGAAGACCACCATGCTGGGCTTGTCGGCCGCGAGTTTCTGGCGGAGGGCGCGCTTGTACTCTTCGAAGCCGATGCGGCGGAACTCGGCGCGGGAGTACGGGTCGCGCTCCAGCACCTCGGCGTAGACGCGGTCGACCTGGTAGACCTGGAAGACGAGGGCGCAGAGAAGTTCAAGGGCGTCGCCGTCGTAGGAGCTCGCGCGCAAACCCCGTTCGGAGATGATCACGTCGACCGATCGGGACCTCGTCTTGGGCGTCTGGTAGTGCATGGCGAAGCCGATGGGCTGGCCGGCGAGCGTCTCAACCAGGAACCAGGACTTGAGGTGGCCGGCGCGGTGAAGTTTCCTCAGTTCGGGGAGGCGGACGGGGGCCAGCCTGCGGCCCTGCTCGCTCTGGTCGGGGGTTCGCAGCCAGCGGGCGATCAGTTTGAGGTCGGAGACCTCGCACATGCGCAGCCGTATCCTCTTGCCGATGAGGGCGTCCATGCGGATCACGCCGCCTTGCGCGCCCGCGGGTCCAGCGCGTCGCGAAGACCGTCGCCCAGGAAGTTGAGGGCGAAGAGCGCCAGGGCCATGGCGCCGGCGGGGAAGGTGATCAACCACCACTGCGACTGCCCGCTGAGGGCGGTGACGGCCTGCGCGCCCTCCTGCGCCAGCGTGCCCCAGGAGCATTGCGGCTCGGCGATGCCGAGGCCAAGGTAGGAGAGGAAGGCCTCTTCGAGCATCACGGCCGGCACGGTGATGGTGGAATAGGCGATCACCGGGCCGACGATGTTGGGCACCAGGTGGCGGAAGACCACCCGCGAGGGCGTCGCCCCGCCGGCGCGCGCCGCCACCACGAAGTCGGAGGACTTCAGGCTGATGACCTGCCCGCGGGAGATGCGGGCCAGCGTGAGCCACTCCACCAGGCCGAGGGCCACGAAGATGAGGATCAGGCGGTTCTCGGCCTTCACGTCGAAGTCGCTGGCCAGCGTCATCAGGATGATCACCAGGAAGAGGAAGGGCACGGCGTAAAGGAAATCAACAAAACGCATCATTAGTTGGTCGGCCCACCCGCCGCGATAGCCGGAGAGCGCCCCGTACGAGACGCCGATGACCAGCGTGACGAGCGTGGCCACGATGGCCACCAGGAAGGAAATCTGGCCGCCGTAGACCACGCGCGCGAAGAGGTCGCGGCCCATGGCGTCGGTGCCCATGAGGAAGAAGAGCGGCGCGGGGCGCTCGGCGTCGGGAAGGTCGTCGGCGTTCGCCTCGGGGGCGAGCGGGGCCGCCTCGCCCGCGCCGGCGGCCCGGCGCCAGGCCGCGATCTTCTCTTGGGGCGTCGGCTCCCCGGACCACGACGGGGCGTAGTTCACATGCCCGCGGTACTGGCGGGCGTAGTGGCGAAGCAGCGGGCCGGGGTCGGGGGCCGGGGGCGCGGCCGGGCGCTCCGCCTGGGCCGCCGCGTCCGGCTCCGGCGCCTGCCCCGCCGGCGTCGGGGGCGGCAACCGGCGGGCCGCCAAGGCGGGCTGGGTGAAGCAGAAGGCGACGATCACCCCGGCCACCCAGAAGCCCGCGACCGCCGCGCGGTTGCGGCGCAAGCGGCGCCAAGCCTCGGCTCCGAGGCTTCGCCCCAGCACCGAGCCTTCCGTGGCGCGCGCGCGGCCCCAGATGTCCACCTCGCCGGCCAGCCAGGCGATGAGCGTCCAGCAGGCCACCACGGCGGTGAACGCCGCCGCGAGGAAGAAGGCGTCGGAGGCGGTCACGCGCTCACCTCCACCCGCGGGTCCAGCAGGCGGTAGGCCACGTCGACGATCAGGTTCATGCCGTAGATGAAGGCCGCGTAGAGCACCACGGTGCCGAAGACCACGGGGTAGTCGCGGTTAAGCGCGGAGTTGACGAAGACGCCGGCGATGCCGGGGATGGCGAAGACCTTCTCGACCACCAGCGACCCCGTGAGGATGCCGGCCACGGCCGGTCCGAGGAAGGAGACCACGGGCAGCACGGAGTTGCCCAGCGCATGGCCCAGCACCACCTGGGCCGACGTAAGCCCCTTGGCGCGCGCCGTGCGAATGTAGTCCTGGCTGAGCGTTTCGAGGAACCCCACGCGCGCCAACCGCGCGACGTAGGCGGCGTAGGGCAGCGCCAGCACCAGGGCGGGAAGAACGACCTGGTCCAGTTGACCCCACCCGGCCGGGGCGAAGAAGGTGAGGTTGAACGACAGCAGCACCACCAACACGGCCGCCACCATGAAATTGGGCACGGAGATGCCCACCAGCACGGCGGCGGTCAGCGCCCAGTCGGCGAACTGGTTCTGGCGGAGCGCGGTGTAGGCCCCGATGGGAACGCCCACCAGCAGCGCCAAGGCGAGCGAGAGCATGCCGAGGCTCATGGAGACCGGCAGCGAGTCGCCGATGATGTCGCGTACCGTCCGCCCTTTGAACTTAATGGAGACCAGTTCGCCGGTGACCAGGCCGCGGGAATAGTGCCAGAGTTGCGAGTACCAGGGGTCGTTCAGGTGGTACTCGGTTTCCAGGCGCACCAGGATCTCCTGGTCGGCGATCTTCTGGTTTTCGCGCAGGAAGGGACTGCCCGGCGCGGCCCGCATGAGGAAGAAGGAAACCGTCACCACCAGCGCCATGAGCGGCACGAAGATGAGCAGCCGGCGCAGGATGAAAACAAGCACCATGCGGTCTCACTCTTTCTCGCGATAGACCCACTTGAGCACGCGGATGTCGCGGCCGTTCATATGCCAGTTCTTCACGCGCTGCTCGTCGTACACGTCAGTGAAAGTGTAATGGTAAAGGGGAAGGATGGGAGACTCCTCGGCGCACAGGATCTCCTCGGCGCGGCGCATGGCCACCATCCGAAGTTCGGCGCCCATCTCTTCCCGCCGCGCCGGATCGCTCTCGGCCCGCCACCGCGCGATGAGCGGCTGCGCGGCCGGGCAGTCGGCCGCGAGCGCGGCGCTTTTCTGGGCGTCATTCAGCGTCCCCACCGGGTTGAGCACATAGGTGAGCATGAGCCGGTCGTAGAGGGGGTTCGACCAGCCGGTGTTGTTGTTGCCGCCGTTGGTCACGAACATGTCGAGGAACGTGTTGGGGTCGTTGTAGTCGCCGATCCAACTGGCGCGGCAGAGGTCGTAGTTCAGTTTGGACTGGTCGGCGAGGTAGGTCTGCCACTCGCGGTTCTCCAGCTCCACCGTGACCCCCAGGTTCTTCAGGAGGTCGTTCTGCACGGCGGCCGCGATCGATTTGTGGCCCTCGCTGGTGTTGTAAAGGATCTTGACCCGCGGGAAGCCCGCGCCCCCGGCAAAGCCGGCCTCCGCCAGCAGCCGGCGCGCCTCCGCGGGGTCGAACTTCGGCAACCCTTCCGGCGGGTGGTAGGTGGGGAAGGAGTGCGGCACCAGCGACGCCGCGGGAACCTGGCCCAGGCGGGCGACCTCGACGCAGATGAACTGTTTGTCGATGGCCTGGTTGAACGCGCGGCGCACGAGCCGCCCCTTGGTCGGGTCGCTGAACGGGAAGCGCGTGCAGTTGAACCGGTAGAAGTAGGTGCTGAGCGCCGGCACCGTGTGCGTGTCGGACCGGGCGTAGCGGAAGAAGTCGAGCGCCGAACTGGGCAATTCGTCCAACACGTCGATCTCCCCCTTGAGATAGAGGTTCAAGGCGGTGTTC